>JAJYPQ010000047.1 GCA_021795255.1 Pseudomonadota bacterium | reverse complement strand
TCCCAGAGGCCATCCGCAACACGGTCGAGATCGCAAAACGGTGTACTTTGGTTTTGCGCTTTGGTGATAACTATCTTCCGCGGTTCCCGGTTCCCGAGGGCGATTCGGTAGAGAAACTTGTGCGCCAGGACGCTATCACGGGGCTCAGTCGGCGCATGGAGCGTCTCCCTCCCGGGGAGCGGGAGCGGTGCTCTGAGGCCTACCAAGCGCGTCTCGAACTCGAGCTAGATGTTATTGAGAAGATGGGCTTTGCCGGTTATTTCTTGATCGTGGCCGATTTCATTTCCTGGGCGCGGCAGGCCCAGGTGCCGGTCGGGCCGGGCCGCGGTTCTGGGGCCGGGTCACTGGTGGCATATGCCTTGGGCATTACCGAGCTCGATCCTATTCAATATGACCTTCTGTTTGAGCGCTTTCTCAATCCGGAACGCGTGTCCCTTCCTGATTTTGATGTAGATTTTTGTATGGAAGGGCGGGATCGCGTGATCGAGTACGTGACGGATCGTTATGGCGCGGACAAGGTCTCGCAGATCATCACCTTCGGAACGATGGCGGCAAAAGCCGTGGTGCGGGATGTCGGACGGGTCTTGGATCACCCGTACGGGTTTGTGGACAAGCTCGCGAAACTTATTCCACACGACCTGGGTATTACCCTTGACGACGCCCTCGCTCAAGAACCGGCGCTCAAGGAACGGTACGAGCAGGAGGAGGACGTGCGCGCGCTGCTCGATTCGGCACGAAAGCTCGAGGGGCTTGCGCGCAACGCGGGCAAGCATGCCGGCGGCGTGGTCATCGCACCGACCGCCTTGACTGACTTCATGCCGCTTTATTGTGAAGCAGGCAGTGGGCAGTTCGTGACTCAGCTCGATAAGGATGACGTCGAAGCACTGGGCCTTGTGAAATTCGATTTTCTGGGCTTACGGACCTTAACTATCATCGCTAAGGCGGTGAAGACCATAGACCGAAAGCGTAGCCAGGAGGGCTTACCCCCATTGGCCCTCGATAGCCTTCCGGTAGACGACCAAAAGGCCTTCGAACTGCTCAAATCCTGCCGTACAACGGCCTTGTTTCAGCTCGAATCGCGGGGCATGAAAGACCTTATACAGCGCCTTCAGCCCGACAATTTTGAGGAGATCGTCGCTCTTGTGGCCTTGTTTCGGCCTGGCCCCCTCCAGTCCGGGATGGTGGACGACTTCATCAACCGTAAGCATGGGCGCGCACGTATCGAATACGCGCACGAGGTGTTGATGCCCATCCTCAAACCCACTTACGGGGTGATCCTGTATCAAGAGCAGGCCATGCAGATCGCCCAGGTTTTGGCAGGCTACAGTTTGGGAAAGGCCGATCTCCTTCGCCGCGCAATGGGGAAGAAGAAGCCCGAGGAGATGGCCAAGCAACGCGAAGGCTTCGTGGATGGCGCGCGAGAGCGCGGGTACGATCCGAAATTGGCTAACGCCATTTTTAACCTCATCGAGAAATTTGCCGGCTATGGGTTTAATCGATCGCACTCCGCCGCCTACGCGCTTTTGTCCTATCAGACCGCTTGGCTCAAAGCCCACCACCCCGCAGCCTTCATGGCCGGCGTTCTGTCAGCGGATATGGACAAGACCGACAAGGTCGTGACCATGATTGCTGAATGTCGGGATATCCAAATAACAATCGTGCCCCCCGATATCAACCAATGTGGGTATGAATTCGTACCGCTCGATGAAAAGACTATCTTATACGGTCTTGGCGCCATTAAGGGCTTGGGGGAAGGGGCGATAGAGGCGGTCCTGAGCGCTCGCTCTGACACACCGTTTTCGGATCTGTTTGATCTCTGCCGACGCGTGGACGGGCGAAGAGTGAACCGGCGCGCCCTAGAATGCCTTATTTCGGCAGGTGCCTGCGATGCTCTAGGACCCCACCGGGCGGCCATGATAGCGACCCTCGATGTCGCTTTGAACGCGGCCATGCAGCACGGGCGCGACGCCGCGGCCGGGCAAGACGATTTGTTTGGCGGCGCCGAGACCGTATTCACACCGGAATTTGTGTCAGTTGAACGCTGGCCGACAGAACGGCAACTCGAAGGGGAGAGGGAGACGCTTGGCCTCTATCTGACAGGCCACCCTATTGACCGCTATGCCGAGGAACTGAAGGGTATAACGGGGACGAACATCGCCAACCTCAAGCCTACGGAAGAGGCAGCTATTATGGTCGGTGGATTGGTTGTCGCGCTGCGGATTATTAATACCAAGCGTGGCGATCGCATGGCGTTCGTGACCCTAGATGACGGTACCGGCCGGATAGATCTCGTCATGTTCGGGGACCTTTACCAGCGTTATCGTGAACGGGTTGTAAAGGACGCGCTTTTGGTAGTAAAGGGCAACGTGAGCCTCGACGATTACTCGGGTGGCTTCAAAATGTCCGCTGAGGCCATCTATAATATGGATGAGGCCCGGGCGGCGTTTGCGCGGCGGCTTGTGATCGATATGGATACAGATCACGGCGGCGAGCAATTCGTGCATGTCTTAAAGGATATCTTGGACCCGGTTCGCCGCGGAAAATGTCCGATTGTCATCCGTTACCGACACCCTGAAGCAGAGGCGGAGATCGTGTTCGGAGAGGACTGGCGCGTAACCCCCAACGAGGGAGTCATGCGTCAATTGGCCGTCCTTGCGGGCGAAAATCATGTCCACCTTATTTACCACGACGGATAGGCCCATGAATCAGAACTATCTCGATTTTGAACAATCGATTGCCGACCTCGAAGCCAAGATCGAGGCGCTGCGGTTCTTAGATTCTAGCTCCGGCGTCAATATTAACGACGAAATCACCCGTCTTCGGGCGAAGAGCCACCGATTAACCCAGTCCATTTTTTCATCACTGACGGCTTGGCAAGTCTCCCAGCTCGCACGGCATCCGCAACGCCCGTACACACTCGATTACATCGGGCGCATTTTTCAGGGTTTTGAAGAACTTCACGGCGACCGGCTCTATGGCGATGATGCCGCGATTGTGTCTGGTATTGGACGCTTAGACGACATGCCGGTCGCAGTCATTGGCCATCAGAAGGGGCGCGATACCCGCGAGAAGGTACGACGCAACTTCGGTATGCCCCGCCCCGAAGGTTACCGTAAAGCCTTGCGGGTCATGCGCCTTGCGGAACGGTTTCACATGCCCGTCATTACCTTGATCGATACTATGGGGGCCTATCCGGGCGTGGGCGCGGAAGAGCGAGGTCAAAGCGAAGCGATAGCCCGAAGCCTCTACGTTATGTCGGCACTGCGAACGCCCATTGTGAGCGCTGTGATCGGTGAGGGCGGGTCGGGCGGGGCATTGGCCATTGGGGTCGGGGATCGAATGCTGATGCTCCAATATGCAACCTATTCGGTCATCAGCCCAGAGGGTTGTGCCTCCATTCTATGGAAGAGCGCCGAAAGGGCGGCGCAAGCGGCCGAGGCTCTGGGAATTACGGCCGAGAGCCTAAGACGGCTAGGGCTCGTTGACGAAATCGTGCCGGAACCGCTGGGTGGGGCGCACAGGGATTATGACGCGACGGCTACGGCTTTAAAAGAGGCTCTTAAGGAGGCAATCAGGGACCTGCGAGACATTCCTCTTGATGACCTTCTGACGCGCCGCTATCTGCGGCTTCGCCAGTACGGACAATTTGAAGAACGCTAGTACACTGTTTCATTGTGTGGCGAGCTTAAACGCCTATTGGCCCGCATGGCTTTCTGGGGATGTCCCCGGCCTTGGCTGTCGCGATGAAGGGTTCGAGATGCTCGTTATGGACGGTGACGCACGCTGTGATGGCGGTCGTGAGCCTCGCCGTGCTAGGGAACATGCCTTGGCGCAGGCGTTCGGGGGTGATGTCCCAAGAGAGGTGCTTCACCATGTTCAACCAGGCACCGAATGTGGGCGGGCAGTGCCGAGGAAACGGCGGATGTGGGGCAAGCTCCGCTCTGCACGAGCCTGCTTCATGGGCAGACCGGCTTGGATGTGGGCGAGGGCCTGATTGCTTATTGCCGCACCTCAGCAGGGCGTGCTCGGGGGGGATTCAGAGAGAGGCCTATGTCTTTGAGTCTCTCGACGAAGGCGAGGCTGCGCGAGGCCTTCGCGCACACGGCCATTCGCGCCCGGCGACTTGGCCGACGGAACTTGGCGAGTCGCATGAGTTTTTTGGGTTGCTCTTCGCCCGATACGATCGAGGGTGCGGCGCGCCTCGACGGAGTTCTGTCCTGTCCCTTTTTACCGAGACAGGGGTGAACCCTATGCGTTCCCATAATTATGAAGCACGACACTAGATTTTCCCGAGAATGGCTTTCCGTCTCACTCGCAAAAATCGGAATTGCGGCGAGTGATCCGCTTCTTGTTGCGTTTAGCGGGGGGCTCGATTCGACGGTTTTGCTGCATGCCCTCTCCCAACTATCCCGGCCCGCGCTGCGTGCTGTGCACATAAACCATGGTCTCCAACCCCAGGCGCAGGCTTGGAGCGATCTGGCCGTGCAAAAGGCTAGTGAGTACGGTGTGGTGTGCGAGGTATTGAGGGTTACGGTACGCAAGCAGGGGCAAGGGTGGGAGGCGGCGGCCCGCACGGCGCGGTATGAAGCGCTGGCGTCCTGTCTCAGGCCCTCGGAGGTCCTTATTGTGGCGCATCACGCCAACGATCAGGCGGAGACCGTGCTTTTGCAGCTCTTGCGTGGCGCAGGACTTTCCGGCGCCGGAGGCATGGTTCCTATTAAGCCCTTTGGTGGGGGCCGCCTCGCCCGCCCGCTGCTTGATATCAGCCGGGAGGCCCTGGCTCAGTACGCGGCAAGCGAAGGCTTGGGTTTTGTCACGGATGGCAGTAATGCCGATTTACGCTTTGCGCGCAATTATATCCGCCATGCTGTGTGGCCGCTTATCGCCGCGCGATGGCCCAAGGCCCAGGCGGCGCTTGCGCGCGGAGCGCGTTTAGGACACGAGGCCCATGAGTTGCTTCAGAGCTATCTGGCCTTAGATGTCAAGCGCTGCACCGATGTAAGCGGCGCGCTTCTGCTGTCGGAATTTTGCGCGCTAGACCCTGCGGCACAGGCCTTCGTCTTGCGTGCTTGGATACAAGAACACAAGGGGCGGCCGCCAAGCGAGAGCAGCTGTCATACGATTTTGGCGGCGCTTCGAATCATTCCCCGTAGTCGCCAACAAGTGTTACGCTTGCCCGGAGGAGGTGTGCTGCGCCGTTACCGGGATCGAGCGTTTTGGGGGGTGGTCATGGAACCTGTCGAAGCGCTAGGACCCTTTAGCGGCCTCTGGGACACCGCTTGCGACTATCAGCTACCGGGGACTGGGAAGCGCCTGGTTGGACGCGAGATCCAGGGGCAGGGCCTACGTTGGGACCGGCTTTCGGGCAAGCCTCTGGCGATCAGATCCAGGGTTCCGGGGGCGCGCGTGCTGATCCCGGGTCGAGGGCATCGAAGCTTAAAGAAGCTTTTGCAGGAACTCGGTGTGGCCCCCTGGGAGCGAGCCCAGGCCGTCTTTGTATTTGACGCCGAGGCGCTCGTAGCGATCCCCGGCTACTGGGTCTGCGATCAGTACAAGGCCGGACCCCTGGAACGGGGTTTAGTGTTGACCATTGAGACTATAGAGACGCCGTAGGAGGTTGTTGAAAGTGAAGCCATCTGGTAGCTTGGGCTTGCGAAACGGAGTGGCGAACGTCATGTCCGCTGAGTTGCGATGACTAAGTTTATTTTCGTGACGGGCGGCGTTGTCTCCTCTCTTGGCAAGGGGATCGCTGCGGCCTCGCTCGCGGCCTTGCTCGAGGCCCGGGGTGTGCGCGTGACGCTCATGAAACTAGATCCCTATATCAACGTCGATCCCGGGACCATGAGCCCTTACCAGCACGGTGAAGTGTTCGTGACGGAAGACGGCGCGGAAACGGATTTGGATTTGGGCCATTACGAACGCTTTGTTCGTACTACGATGACCCGTCATAATAATTTCACCACCGGCCGGATCTACGAGAACGTGATTCGTAAAGAACGGCGTGGGGATTATCTCGGGGCTACGGTCCAGGTCATTCCGCACATCACAGACGAAATCAAGCGCTGTATCCTCCAAGGCGCGGGGGACGCCGAAGTGGCGATGATCGAGATCGGCGGCACGGTCGGCGATATCGAGTCCTTGCCGTTTCTGGAGGCAATTCGGCAAATGGGCGTGGAGTACGGGCGGCAATGTGCCGTTTACATGCATCTTACCCTCGTGCCCTATATCAAGGCATCTGGGGAGATTAAGACTAAACCCACGCAACATTCAGTCAAGGAGTTGCGCGGCATCGGAATTCAGCCGGATATTTTGATGTGCCGGGCGGATAGACGACTTCCGGAAGACGAACGCCAAAAGATCGCACTTTTTACCAATGTTCCGGCGCGGGCGGTTATTTCCGCCATCGATGTGGATAATATCTATCGGATCCCGGAGCTATTGCATGACCAGGGGCTAGACGACATCGTGGTCGAGCAACTCGGCCTGAAGGCCGGAGCGATCGATCTGCGCGAATGGCAGGCGGTTAACGAGGCCCTCGAGCATCCCAAGGAATGGGTCGATGTCGGAATCGTCGGCAAGTACGTCCATCTCACGGAGTCGTACAAATCGCTGTCCGAGGCCCTGGCCCATGCCGGCATTCAAACGGAGTCCCAAGTGCGGATCCGTTATATCGATTCGGAAGCGCTTGAGCGAGAAGGAACCGGCTGTCTCAGTGATTGCGATGCGATCCTGGTACCCGGAGGATTTGGCGGCCGGGGCACCGAGGGCAAGATCGCGGCGGTGCGCTATGCGCGCGAGAATGAGGTTCCGTATCTTGGAATTTGCCTGGGCATGCAAATGGCCGTAATCGAGTTCGCTCGGAACGAGGCCGGCCTGCGGGGGGCTCATAGCACGGAATTTGATCCCCAGTCCCCGCATCCGGTTATTGCGCTTATTACGGAGTGGATGAGCAGCGAAGGACAGCGCGAGGTTCGGACCCATAATGCCGATTTGGGGGGGACTATGCGCTTAGGGGGACAGCTCTGTGAATTCGCCCCCGGCAGTTTGGCGGCACGTATTTACGCCAGGCGTAGCGGCATGGAACGCCATCGCCATCGCTACGAGGTGAATAATACCTACCGAGCGGCCTTGGTCGAGAAGGGGCTTTTGATTTCCGGGACATCACCCGACAAGGCGCTCGTTGAGATAATCGAGCTCCCCAATCATCCCTGGTTCGTGGGGGTGCAGTTTCATCCGGAATTCACCTCAACTCCTCGAGACGGACATCCCCTCTTTACGAGTTTTATCGAGGCCGCACTCCGCCACCGGCGCGATTCGCGGACCGAAAATGAAAAGGTAGGTACCGAGTGAAACTGTGCGGCTTTGAGGTGGGGATCGACAAACCACTGTTTTTGATCGCGGGTCCTTGCGTGATCGAGTCTCGGACGCTTGCGCTCGAGACGGCGCAGGCGCTCAAAGAACTTACCACGCGGCTTTCCATTCCCTTTATTTATAAGTCCTCGTTTGATAAGGCCAACCGAAGCTCCCATGTCTCGTTCCGAGGACCGGGTCGCTCTGATGGGCTTGCGATTCTGGCTGATGTGAGGGCGGAAATCGGGGTTCCGGTGCTGACCGATGTGCACGACGTCTCCGAGATCGCGGATGTCGCGGCGGTCGTAGACGTCTTGCAAACACCCGCGTTTTTGTGCCGCCAGACGGACTTTATTAGTGCGGTGGCGGCTTCGGGGAAGCCGGTCAATATTAAGAAGGGCCAGTTTCTGGCGCCCGGAGACATGAAGAATGTCGTTGACAAGGCGCGTATGGCGGGCGGAGAGGGGCGGCTCATGGTGTGCGAGCGCGGGGTTTCATTTGGCTATAACAACCTCGTGTCCGACATGCGTAGCCTTGCGATCATGCGCGATACCGGCTGCCCTGTGGTATTCGATGCTACCCATTCCGTGCAATTGCCGGGTGGGCACGGGACGCGTTCGGGAGGGCAACGGGAGCATGTGCCGGTCCTAGCACGGGCGGCCGTAGCCGCAGGCGTCGCTGGTATTTTTATGGAAACTCATCCCGATCCGGATCACGCCTTGAGCGACGGGCCCAATGCCTGGCCGCTCGCGCACATGGAGTCCTTGCTTAAGGTCTTGATGGAACTGGATGCCTGTGTTAAGAAGCGGGGCTTTGATGAGGCGTCGTTAACGCCATGAAAAAGAATAAGCGGCTTTATCTCTAGGAAGAATTCATGACCAAGATTGTTGATCTCTATGCGCGCGAAATTCTCGACTCGCGCGGAAATCCGACGGTAGAAGCCGACGTCACAGTGGATGGCGGTTTTACGGGCCGCGCCTCCGTACCCTCGGGGGCCTCGACTGGGATACGGGAGGCCTTCGAGCTCCGCGATGGTGACAAAAAGCGCTATCGAGGCCTGGGTGTCACAAAGGCCTGTGCGGCCGTAAACGGCCCGCTTAAAAAGGCCTTGACGGGGGTCGAGGCGGTTCAGGCGACAGTCGATGCCCGCATGATCGAACTCGATGGCACACCCGATAAGTCACGTTTGGGCGCCAATGCGATCTTGGCGGTGTCTCTGGCCTTGGCGCGAGCCCTCGCTTTGCGCGCGGGATTGCCTTTGTACCGCCACCTGGGCGGCAAGGGACCGTTCGTGTTGCCGGTCCCGCTCATGAATATCGTGAATGGCGGCGCGCACGCCGATAACACCCTGGACTTCCAGGAGTTCATGATCGTTCCCTTCGGCGCCCCGCGGTTTTCCGAGGCCCTACGGTGGGGCGCGGAAATCTTTCATACCCTGAAAGGCCTTTTGAAGGCCCGTGGTCTCGCCACCGCCGTGGGTGACGAAGGCGGATTTGCGCCCAATCTTGGCACGAACGAGGAGGCCTTGGCCCTGATCCAAGAGGCTATTTCGATGGCCGGATACCGGCCCGGTCACGATGTTGGCATTGCTTTAGATGCCGCGGTCTCCAGTCTTATCACCAAGACCGGGTCCTACGCGCTTGCCGGGGAAGGGCGGGAGCTTGATGCGAAGGCCCTGACCGGCCTCTATGCGGACTGGCTCGAGCGCTATCCTATCGTCAGCATCGAGGATGGTATGGGCGAGGAGGATTGGGACGGCTGGCATGTGCTCACCGAACGGCTCGGAGGCCGGATCCAGCTGGTGGGCGACGATCTATTTGTCACCAATAGCACGCTTTTAGAGCGCGGCATCACCGAGCACGTCGCGAACGCGATTCTTATCAAGCCTAACCAAATTGGCACTCTCACCGAAACGCTTACGACGATTGCGCGCGCGAAGAAGGCCGGCTACGGAGTGGTCCTCTCGCACCGTTCCGGTGAGACCGAAGATACCTTCATTGCCGATATCGCCGTGGCTACGGGTGCCGGCCAAATTAAAACCGGTTCTTTGTCGCGGTCCGAGCGCATCGCGAAGTACAATCAGTTGTTGCGTATCGAGGAAGCGGAGGGCGCCAACGCCCACTTCGCGCAGGCCCCGAAACAAGCCTATTCCCAACGCTAAAGGCTTGCGCCTATACTAAGAGATATGAAGAGGTGGATCGGTCTTTTGGCGGCGGCCTTATGTCTTTTGACCCAATATGCTTTGTGGTTTGGGCGTGGGGGGGTCGTGGCTTATATCCATCGTGAACACCATATCGCGCACTTAAAGAAGGGTAACACGGCGCTCCTTAAAACCGACGAGGAATTGGCGGCTGAGGTGCGCAGCTTGCAGGTAGGGCGTGCGGCCATTGAGGCCCATGCCCGCTCCGGTTTGGGGATGATTAAGAAGGGCGAGACGTTCTACGAGATCATCCCCGGTAGCCCTCCGGCGACCCAGACGGCCGAGACCGTATTTCGCGATCAACAGCTGGCTGCGAGAGGATAGGGAAGATCCTGAAAGCTTAGCGGAGTCTCTTGCAGATAGACTTGGCCCTCGTCGTGACTGCTGATTTGAACCACCGCGAGTAGATCCACCTGCCCGTCCGGGCCCCTCTGCGCCTCTATAACCGTACCTGCCGGTTGGCCCGGAAGATTGGGCGCCGTGAGCGTCGTTCCCGGCCGCGGCACAGGCCCGGCGAGCGACGCCCGATACATACGTTGTTTGAGGCGTCCAAGATAGTGGGTGCGCGCCACGATCTCTTGGCCGGGATAACAACCCTTGCGAAAATTAATCCCATTCAACAAGTCGAGGTTGACCATTTGCGGCACGAAGGCGTCGCTGGTGGCAGAGCCTATGGTCGGCTGGCCCGAGGCGATATCGAGCCAGGCCCAAGCCTGGCTGCCTACGGGGGTGACGCCCGCGACTGGCCATAAGCCGCGCACCGCGTCTGTGGGACCAAGAACAAGGAAGCGCGACTGGGTCCCGGGGACCGCCAGGACGTGTAGCGACGCCGCAGTGGCGACTTCCGGCAAAGGCGGGACGGGAAGTCCGATCTGCTGCAAGGCCTCAGGCGCTGCGGGGCCCGCAAGCCCGAGCAAGGCCTGATCCGAAGCGATACTTAGGGTCACCTTGGCCCGCAACACGTACATACTGAGCCGCTTCAGGGTGGAGGCGAGAATCTCTTGTGGCAGCACGAGAAAGAAGTCTTCCCCCCGGCGCATGGTACGAAAGAGGGCGGTGAGGCGCCCTTGGGCCGTGCAGTAGCCGCTGAGCTGGCTTGTGTTCTGAAGCGCCTGGATATCGTTGCTGAGCTGGCCTTGGAGGAAACTCGCGGCGTCGGGCCCGGAGGCCTTGATGATCCCGATATGGGTAAGCGCGCAGGCAACAGTTCCGATCGCGGTGGCCACGACCTCCGCTTGCGGGTTGCCATAATGGAGGATCGCGTCTCGGTCTTCGATGCCGCCTGCCTCAATCAATTCTGCTTTCCATTCCCTCAGCACAGCTTGCCCCCTATAATGAATCCTACGTAGAGCGTTGCGATCGTATCAATAACGGACATCACCGATAGGGCGCGCCATGTCGTCTTTGGAACGGCCCCGAGATCGAGGGCTCAGACATATGCGGTTGCCGGTCGGGGCCTATGCCTCGATTCTACACCGGATCACGGGGCTATTGCTGATCGTGTTGACCGGTTTTGGGCTGTGGTTGCTTAAGACCTCCCTGGAGAGCGCTTCAGAGTTTCACGCGGTGAGCGGCTTGCTCACCGAGCCCTGGGCGCGAGTTTTCGGGCCGCTCGCGGTGTGGGCTGCGACCCAGCACCTCTATGGCGGCATACGGCATCTGACCCTGGACGCTCATCAAGGTTTCGGGCGCAGGGCTAGCCGCAGGAGTGCGGTCTGGGTGATGGCGCTCGCCGTATCCACGGCTCTTTTCGCGGTTATCGTATGGCCCTAGACCCCAGGCATTATGGAAGCCGCCATGCGGGGACCGGCGCTTGGCTTTTGGCGCGTATTACCGCGGTCATGATCGCGGTCGGCTTCTTGGCCATTGTGGCGCTTTTAGCGCAGATGCCGGGCGACACCTATAGCGCTTGGCGAGCGCTTTTTGATCATTTGGCGGTACGGCTGTTTTTTGTCTTATGGCTCCTTGCCATAGCGCTTCACGCCTACCTCGGGTGTGACAACATCGTGAAGGATTACATACATGTCCCGATACTGCGGCTTGCGACCATGACCTTTATCGCCGGGGTCCTATTATCCTTCTCGATCTATGGCTTTGTGGTGTTTTTCCCGTGGCGTTGAGGCTTGCGCGTCGACAGTTTGACTGCCTGGTCATAGGGGCAGGTGGTGCCGGGTTGCGGGCCGCTTTGCAACTCGCCGAAGGCGATGCCCATGTCGCCGTGGTGTCGAAGGTCTTTCCGACCCGATCGCATACGGTTGCGGCCCAAGGCGGCGTGAATGCGGCTCTCGGAAATGTCCTTCCCGACTCGTGGCACTGGCATATGTACGATACGGTGAAGGGCGGCGATTATCTGGGCGACCAGGATGCTATCGAATATCTCTGCCGAGCGGCGAGCCGCTTGGTCATCGAATTAGAGCACTACGGCGTACCCTTTTCACGCATTGAGGACGGACGCATTTATCAGCGCAAGTTTGGGGGCCAAAGCCAGAACTTCGGCGGCGAACAGGCCGCCCGGACGTGCGCGGCTGCCGATCGCACCGGGCATGCGATTCTCCACGCCCTTTATCAGCAGAATATCCGTGCGAAGACCCACTTCTTTGATGAGTTCTTCGCTATCGATCTCCTGCGCGACGCCTCCGGGCAAACTTTAGGGGCCCTGGTCTTAGAGATAGAGACAGGCGAGCTTCTGGTGATCGAAAGCAAAACCACTTTGATTGCGACCGGCGGCGCCGGGCGGATGTACCGGACCAGCACCAACGCCTTGATCAATACCGGCGATGGCTTAGGGA
Source organism: Pseudomonadota bacterium (assembly GCA_021795255.1). The sequence goes on along the minus strand of JAJYPQ010000047.1, from coordinate 3,342 downwards.
TTGCGTTACGGGCTGGAATCCCACTTCAAGATATGGAATTTATCCAATTTCATCCGACCGGGCTTGCCGGCCTTGGGGTTTTGATTACCGAGGGGGCGCGCGGGGAAGGGGGCTACCTCGTGAATAAGGCCGGAGAGCGCTTTATGGAGCATTACGCCCCTCATACCCGGGATTTGGCGAGCCGCGATGTCGTGAGCCGTGCGATTCATATGGAGGTGTCTGCGGGCCGGGGCTGCGGACCGAATGGCGATTATGTCGATTTGAAGCTTGATCACTTGGGTGACGATGTCATTAGAAAGCGTTTGCCTGGGATTCGGGAAACGGCTCTACGGTTTGCCCACATCGATCCGGCGCACGCCGCTATTCCCGTCTATCCTACTGCGCACTACATCATGGGTGGGATTCCCACTAATCGCTTCGGGCAAGTGGTGGCACCGGAAGGGCATGGGCCCGAGGAGCCGCAAGCCGGTCTTTATGCGGTAGGAGAATGCGCGTGTGTGTCGGTGCACGGCGCCAATCGCCTGGGTGGGAACTCTTTGCTCGATATCATCGTGTTTGGGCGCGCCGCCGGGAATCATATTCTGGCGACGCTGAAGGACCAGCGTTACCACAAATCGCTGCCCGGTGAAGCGGTCGAAAAGGCGGTCGCGCGCGTGGCTCGCTGGGAGCGACCAGGAGAGGAGTCTATTGAGGCAATCGGTACCGAGCTGCGCCGCGTCATGGAGCAGTATTGCGGCGTCTTTCGCACCCAGGATGTCCTGAATGAAGGTGTGCGCCGTGTCCGCGAGATCGCGCAACGTATAGAGCGCGCAGGGCTTTCCGATCAAAGCCGCGTCTTTAATACCGCGCGTATTGAAGCGCTCGAACTGGAGAATCTCATTGAGGTAGCGCTGGCTACGGTCGTTTCCGCGGCAGCTCGCACTGAGAGTCGGGGGGCCCACTCGCGCATCGATTATCCGAATCGGGATGACGAGCATTGGCTGAAGCACACACTCTATTTTCGTGATCGGCCGAGCGTCGACTATAAGCCAGTGCGCATGAAGCCGCTCACGGTTGACTCGTTTCCGCCCAAGGCGCGCGTGTACTAGGAGATTTATGCGATTTCGAATTTATCGCTATCAACCGGAGCAGGGGGATAGACCCTACCTCCAGGACTATACCCTAGAGATACCGCCGGGCACGGTGATGCTGTTGGATGCCTTAATGCTCCTTAAGGCCAACGACGAGTCTTTGAGTTTTCGGAGATCGTGTCGCGAAGGGGTGTGCGGTTCGGATGCCATGAACATCAACGGGCGCAACGGGCTCGCTTGCATCACTCAGCTTAAAGACCTAGCGGAGCCGATTACCCTGCGGCCATTGCCTGGCATGCCCGTCATCCGGGATCTGATTGTTGATCTGACAAGCTTCTACACGCAATACCGTGCGGTTCATCCTTGGTTGATAGACGAAGAACCCAAGCCTGAGGTCGAACATCGCCAGAGTCCCGCCGACCGGGACCAATTGGACGGTCTCTATGAATGCGTGTTATGCGCCTGCTGCACCACGAGCTGCCCGTCGTTTTGGTGGAATCCTGATCAATTTTTGGGGCCGGCGGCACTTTTGCAATCTTATCGGTTTCTTCAGGATAGTCGGGACCAGGATAGCGGTCAGCGGCTCGATGATCTGGAAGACCCCTACCGTCTGTTTCGCTGCCATACCATCATGAACTGCACGGATGTCTGCCCCAAGGGCTTAGATCCGGCACGGGCTATCGCTGGTATCAAGGGCTTGCTTGCCAAGCGGCGACTATGAACGCCTTGGCTTTACGCTGGCGCTGTCGTCGCGGTCTACTTGAACTCGATTTGGCCCTAAACCGCTTTCTCGATACCGACTACGAAGGCCTAGCACCGCTTGAGCAGGTGCAATTCCAGGATCTCCTGGCAGAAAGCGATGCCGATCTGTGGACCTGGATACAGGGCGCTGAGGCGCCGGCCCGGTATGCGTCCGTGCTCCGATACTTTACACTGGACACCTCTTTTCCTAAGAGGCCAAGATAAGCCCTTATGATTGATCCCAAACGTCTGCGCAGCGAGCCTGAGGAAGTGGCTCGCATACTCTCGCGCCGGGGTTTTACGCTGGCCGTGAGCACCCTGCGCGATTTGGAGGGGCGGCGCAAGACCGCGCAAAAGGAGAGCGAGGATTACCAAGCCCAAAGAAATGCCCGAGCCAAGGCGATTGGGCAGGCCAAGGGGCGCGGTGAGGATGTGAGCTCCCTCATGGAGGGGCAGGAGGAGCTTGCCATAAAACTTGCCGACGCCGAAAACCGGCTTTCCTTGGTTCAGGAGGAATGGAATAGGCTGGCTGCGGAGATCCCCAATCTGCTAGCCGACGAGGTCCCGGATGGTCGCAACGAAGACGATAACGTCGAGATTCGGCGGATCGGGACCCGACCTGTTTTTTCTTTTGCTCCCCGAGATCACGTAGCGCTGGGGGAGGGCGTAGGGGGGATGGATTTTGCGGCGGCCGCTAAACTGGCCGGCTCACGCTTTGTGGTCCTACGCTCTGGGGTCGCCCGGCTCCAGCGTGCCCTCATTCAGTTCATGCTCGATCTGCATACAAAAAAGCATGGTTATACCGAGGTCTATGTCCCTTATCTCGCCAACGAAGAGAGCTTATTTGGAACAGGCCAGCTGCCAAAGTTTTCTGAAGATTCATTTAAAATCCAAGGCTTACCATATTATCTTATTCCTACGGCTGAGGTCCCGGTCACGAACCTGGTGCGCGATGAGACAATAGCGCGCGCTGACTTGCCGCTGCGCTTCGTCTGTCATACCCCTTGTTTTCGAAGCGAGGCCGGGGCCGCCGGCCGCGATACCCGTGGTCTGATTCGTCAGCATCAATTCGAAAAAGTGGAGCTCGTGCAGATTGTGGCGCCTGAGGACTCGCATAGCGCTCATGAACAGCTGACGGCTCATGCCGAAGAGGTCCTTAAGCAACTGAATCTCCCTTATCGGGTAGTCGCGCTGTGCGCAGGGGACTTAGGCTTCACGGCTGCCAAGACCTATGACTTGGAGGTGTGGCTCCCCGGGAGTCAGCGTTATCGCGAGATCTCCTCTTGTAGCCAGTTCCGAGACTTCCAGGCGCGGCGCTTAAATGCTCGGTTCAAGACGCCCGGGCAAAAACCCGAATTTGTCCATACACTCAATGGGTCGGGGCTCGCGGTCGGACGGACCTTGGTGGCCATTCTCGAGAACTATCAGCAGGCGGATGGAGGCATTGTCATCCCCGATGCGCTGAGACCTTATATGCACGGCATTGAAGAACTGAGTGCGCGCTCTTCGTCTTCATGACGAAGAGATCGGA
>JAJYPQ010000489.1 GCA_021795255.1 Pseudomonadota bacterium | reverse complement strand
CGGCGTCTTGGCAAGCGCAGCTCAGGTGCTGACCCCCTTCACCCATCCGGATCTGGTCGACGCCTTTTGTCCCCCGGTCGATGCTTTGACCATAGACACCCTGGGTGCCGGCGATGTGTTTCTCGTCGATCTCCCGCTCGCCGTGTGGGGTCTGGGGGCGAAAGTCATCTACACCTTTATCAAACTCCGCTTTTTCCAATATATGCAGAGACGGCCCGTGCCTGAACGCCAGCGGCCGGTATTGTTTCTTTGTGACGAGTATCAGGAAATCGTGAGCGCGAACAAAGACGGCCTTTCCGATCTGAACTTCTGGGACAAGGGACGCGCCTTCGGCACCATCGGGGTGATATCCGCCCAGTCGATCGCAAGCTTCTATGCCGCCATAGGCGATCGCGATCTCGCCGACACCTTGTTACAAAACTTTCGCCAGAAGCTCTGTCTGCGCACGGACGACCTGCATACGATCCGTTTTTTCGAGCGCCTGTTGGGGCGCGCCGTCTTCGACCAGCGCCGGGATACGGCCCTGGTCTCCGCGCTTGTCGTACGTCGATTGTATAATCGTCAAGCGCTCGCCATTCTATCCAAAGCCGGTGAGGCGATCGAGGACGTGATCGATCTTCCGTCGGTGTTTGTAGATTAGGTCGAAGAGGGGATGGCGAGGCCGGCTTAGGCCCGCTAGCATCTCCGCCATGGAGGTCGATTATGGTTCGAAAGAGGCTACCGTTGTGGGCGAAAGTCGCAAGCGGGGTGACTCTGTTCGTCGTTATCACAGGAATGATCCTAGTGATCTTCGCCCCGTCTTTGCTTAAAGCCGCGATCGAACACGAGGGAAGCGCCAAGCTCCATCGTAGGGTCGTGATCCATGGACCCGTCACTATCGATTGGTCGGCGGCTCCAAGGATTACGGTAAACGCCCTTACGGTCTCAAATCCCGCTTGGGCCGAGGGCCGCATGGCAAGTGTAAAGCAGGCGCGTCTGCGAATTGCCTTGTGGCCCCTGCTTCATGGCCGCCTCGTCATACAAGGGCTTACCCTTCGCCACCCACGCATCCATCTCGAGAAGCCTTCGCCCGCGCGCGCCAATTGGGTCTTTGCCCGGTCTAAGAAGACCCACAAAACGCCGTACGCGTTCCCGCAAATCGGGCGTCTTGTTGTCACCCATGGCCTTATCACCGTAGACGATATCCCGGCGTACACTCACCTGGTCCTGACGGTCCAAAGTCGCACGCCCTCGACCTACCTCATTCTAAGGGGCCATGGTCGTTACAAAGGTTCGCGGTTTACGCTGGTGGGCGCCCTGGGCTCGCCTACGACCGCGACCAAGCCCCATGCCCCCTACCCGGTGTTGGTCGAGTTTCGCATCGGGCGCTTTTTTGCGCGCATCGATGGTGCCTTGACGGGGCCGCTTGCGTTGAAACGAGTCGATCTCCACGTGTTGCTCGTGGGCGCCGGCCTTGGACGCGTAAATGAGGCCGTGAATTTACCGCTGCCCCAAACCGGGCCCTTTCGGATTTCGGGACAGCTGACGAATGCCCACAAGACCTGGACACTGGCGCATTTCCGGGGGCTTGTCGGCAAGAGCGACCTTGAGGGCACTATCAGTGTACGTCCCGGCCATCCCACGGATCTTCATGCGGTGCTCGTCTCACGCAATCTCGATTTCAAAGACCTCGCCGGTTTTGTGAAGGCCAAGCCGAAGGAGGTCCACGGCCAGGTGCGGGTCGTAGCGCACGCCCAAAGCGCCCAGAAGGTCTTGCCGGCGAAACCCTATAAGCGGAGCCACCTTTTGAAGCTCAACGCCGACGTCATTTACCGCGCTGAACACGTGTACGCCTCGCACATGCGGATTCAGGACTTAGACGCTCACCTCGTGCTGCAAAATGGAATAGTGCGTCTGGACCCCTTGAATTTCGGCGTGGCCAACGGGCTTGTGCGGGCGGACCTGACTATGGACGTCTCCCGCCCCCTCTACGAGACCCAACTGCGCGCCATCGCGCGCGGCATACACCTGCGTTTGCTGTTCCCGAAGATCAAGTTTAAAAGCGCGGGCACGGGTCGGATCGGGGGGCGTCTTGCCCTTGCGGCACCGGGGAATTCCATTGCCGCCATGGCCGCCCACGCGACCGGGCACTTAGGTCTTGCGCTGGCTGGGGGGACTATCAACAGTCTCTACGTGGCCTTGGCCCAAATCCATGTCGGCAACGCCGCCTTGGACTGGCTATCCGGCATGAAACAGGAGAGTATCCCGTGTGCCGTGGTGCGCTTGAGGATGCGCAACGGGCTCGTGAGGACCCGCACCTTTCTCATCGACACCCCCTCGGCCAATATTCTTGGGAGGGGGACGATCAATATGAGGAGCCAGGCCTTACATCTCACCATTTACACAAAACCCAAACACGTAAGTCTCATCAGCGCTCGCGGGCCTTTGACGGTCGCGGGGACGTTCAAGAAGCCGACCTTTAGCGTCGATCGAACCGCCGTGATCGAGCGTGCCGGGGCGGCGGTGGCGCTCGGGGCGCTTTTGACCCCGGCCGCGGCTCTCCTGCCTTTGATCGACGCCGCGCCCGGCCGTAAGGTCGACTGCCCGGCGCTTTTGCAAAAGGCTGGCCCCCGGGCGCGCGATAAGGCCTTGAAGAACATCGCCAAACGCACAAAGTCGCACTGAATCGCTGGCCGCCGACGGGCTTATCTAGCCCAACGTTTAGGTCTTTACGCCCTCGACGATCAGAAAATCCGAACGCTCGACGGTGTCGATACCGGCGATGCGACTGACGCGAAACGGCTCGCGCCCCACGTTGCTAAACCCGCTGCGCTCCATGAGATCCACGAGTTGGACCTCGTCGTACTGCCACTTATGAAAATGACCGAACGATACGACTAGGTTCCGGTCCGTACAGATGTCGTCGAAATACATCTGAACATGGTGGCGCAGGCGTTCGGGGCGCTGGCTTTGCCGCGGGATTGCGTGCTCCTCGGCGAATATCTCGAGATAGCGTCGCCAAAACTCTATGCCGTCTGGAACGCAGAGACGCAAAACGCCGTCTTTCATGAGCACGCGATAACACTCGCGCGTGAGTCGTTCGGCGTCTTCGTATTTCAGGTGTTCCCAGACTTCGCCTGCGTAGATGGCAGCGATCGAGCCATTGGTCCACGGCAAAGGCTTGAGAAGGTTGTGGTAAACCACGGAGGGTTTGAAGGCGGTCGGGGCGATGAGACCCAGACGAACGAGCAGCCGATCAAGCGGGCAAGCATGGGCCACGAGCCATGCCCTGCGACTGCCGTCCACGTTGATCCAGCCGCTTTTCATGACCGGGCCGCAACCCAAATTGACCCTGGGCCCGGCGGGTGTGGCCCAATGCGGTGCCCCGCCCTCGCTTGTGACGCGATCCGCGAGTTCTGGCATACGACCTCCATGTCGATAAAGGGTGAGGGCATCTCTTGGACGCCTTATTCTCGTCCAAGAGATGCTTGACCCTTATAGTCCTACGAGCGAACTGCGCAGTCTAGGGTCTTGCGGCACCACGGGGGGTACTCACTGCGACCTGTGGGTTTTGCTTGGGTCACCCGCCACGCGGCCTTGCGTCAGGATCGCGGTCACGAGGCGTAGAATCGTCCACGGGCCTTTGATCGGC
>JAJYPQ010000488.1 GCA_021795255.1 Pseudomonadota bacterium | reverse complement strand
AGAGCCACAGACTGGCCCGGTCACGGTCTGACCTATCTTGCCATCACGTCATGATTGCCTGTGCAATCGGTGGTGAGCCTCCTTTGTATTATCGGTCCTTGCCTTATCCCAACTTGCCGCTCTATGCAGTCATCGGCGCGGGTGTGTAATCCGCTCGGTAGTCCCGTTCGTGAGCGAGCAGCGCCCAGACAGTGCGTGCGTTCTTATTGGCGAGCGCTACGGTCGCGACATTCTGGTGGCGCCGATCGAGCAGCCGCTTCACCCAAACATCCGTAGGGTCGGTCCGGCGTTCGGCCACCCGCGCCACGGCCCGCGCCCCATGGACAAGCAGCGTACGAAGATACATGTCGCCGCGCTTGCTGATACCCAGCAGCGTGAGCTTGCCACCGCTCGAATGCTGCCTTGGCACGAGCCCGAGCCAGGCGGCGAATTGCCGGCCATTGGCGAAGGTCTTCGCGTCGCCGATCGAGGCCACGAGGGCCGTGGCCGTGATCGGGCCGATGCCCGGTATCTCTGCCAACCTCCGACTCTCGGCGTTCTGCCGGTGCCAGGTCTGGATCTGGGCTTCCAGTTCGTCCACTTGGCGGTCCAACTCACCCAGATGGGCGGCTAGCCGCGCGATCAACGGGCGCATAGTGTCGGGTAGGCCGTTCTCGGCGTCTTCCAGGATCCGTGGAATCTGTTTGGCAATATGACTGATGCCTTTCGGAATCACGAGTCCGAACTCCGCGAGCAACCCACGGATCTGATTGGCCTGCGCGGTGCGCGCCTTCACGAATCCCTGACGGGCGCGATGGACCGCGAGGAGCGCCTGGCTCTCCGCTGTCTTTCCGGGTACGAAGCGCCTATTAGGACGCGCCACTGCCTCACAGATCGCCTCGGCGTCAGCGGAATCATTTTTGTTTGTCTTCACATAAGGCCTCACGAATTGCGGAGCCATCAGCTTGACCGTGTGTCCTAGCGCGGAGAGTTTGCGGGCCCAGTAATGGGCACTGCCGCAGGCCTCCATGCCGATGAGGCAGGGCTCCAGGTTGGCGAAGAACGTCAGCATCTGGGCGCGTTTGAGTTGCTTCTTCAGGACCACCGTTCCGTGGGTATCTACACCATGGATCTGAAACACCCGCTTTGCCAAATCAATCCCCATCGTTGTCATCTTCATGATCATCTCCTCTCTATGGGAGTGGTACATCACACCCTCCACTTTGGCACGCCTGATGCCGTTTTGGGAGGGGGCGACCATACCATTAGTATGAGCGCCCGGGGCAAGTCGCCCTCGCGCCCTCGACCTTAATGCCGCTCATGATCTCACAGCGAAGCTACGAGATGCCGCCCCCAACAAACGGGGGTTGTCCACGGTCGTCCTGCGGACGAGCCGTGCGCTTTTCTGGCGCACAAGAGGCTCGCCCCAATAACCAGAGGATGTATTGTCGTCTGGACCGGTGATCTGCCCCCACGAAAGGGGTTATTCACGGCCAGCCGCCGGACCTACGCCTCCCGTGGACTACGCGCCCCCACTTCGCTCTCCCTAATGGCACACAGCGAATGAAGGGGGGAGGTGTGCCCCGAACTCTTGCCACCCCAAGACAGTACCAGACTCAAAGCCGGACGTGTTGCACCGAACGGCTATCTCGCTATACTGCTCTGGAGGAACCCAATAAAGAATAATGCGAGTGTGTGTTTGCTCCCTCGGGGGGCGGTACAAGGACCGCGCACACGCACAATAACGGACGAATCCCAGGGGGCCATCATCCTCTGGGTCCCGAGGATCCATACCTTATTAGGACGCTGGGAGGCGGTGGTCATGAAGATAAAAACAATAGGCCCAGGAATCGGGGCCCCGGAAGGTCTTGTCGCCCGCGCAGGAAGCCCGCTTGTGCAGGCCAAAGGCGCCTTCTATGCCATCATCCGCGCTGGAAGCAGTCCGTCGGCGGCGATAGGCGGCCTCAATCAGAATTCCCAGAAGACCTCACCCACAGGGTCAATGCAAGCACGCGGCGGACCGGATCGACTAAGCAAGCGGCTAGCGATCTGGGCCGCGATAGCCGGGCTTATGCTGGCCGCGGCGGCGGCCGCCCATCTTCACAGGGCAGAAGCCCTTACGGCTTACAACAACAACGCGAGCTTTGCGTTTACACAAAGCCACGTGGGGTATGGTGAGCGTCTCTCGCCCCCTAACGGTACGTATTTCGATACCGAGTCGGGGTTTATTAAAGGCGGCCGCGCGACCGTGTCCGGCATGCGCAACGACGGCATCCGCAACCTGTACTTCCATTTTTCCTACGACCAGACCAACGGCAACTTGAACTACGTAGGCGGGATCAACGGGACTAATACCTCGCTCATCGAACCCACTAACGCGCACATGACCGACATCGGCTTGCGTCTGGGCCAGGGATTCATGGTCACCAACAGGATGATGCTCATACCGTATGTCGGCTATGGCTTCCACCATTGGGGCCGCGGCGAGTCCGCAGGGCTGACCACGCCGTTCAACTATTATGAGAGCTATCATAATCAGTACGCCGCTTTCGGCGTCTTGTGGCAGACGGAGATCTTCCAGCGCGTCATAACGACCCTCAATCTTGCCTACGGCCGCACGATCCAGCCGACCATATCGGCGCCCGCCTTTGGGTTCGCCGAGGGGCTGGGTCCGAAACCTTGGAGGCGCGCCGGCGTTGCCGTCGATTATCTCATCGGACGTCATGAGGCGGTGTTTATGAGCGCGACCTTTACCGAGTTCCAGTACGGCGCGGGCCCGGTGATCGTGGCATCGAGTGGCTTGATAGGCAACGAGCCATTCAGTCAGACCGAGATCACAAACTACGACTTCGGGGCACGCTTTCTGTTTTGAACGGATAGGAACTATCGACCGACATCGCCCGACTACGTCCGCGACAGACGCATCATGCCCCTGGATGGCACGTCTGTACCTGCTCGACAGTTCCCGGGGCGAGAGCCAAGGCTCGCGACCATTGGCTAGACGCCGGTGCGCCCCGGTGTCCAGAAGGGGTTCCGTCATGGTCACGATTGGCAAGGGAGTTGGACCGCCTGGAGGTGTTGCTATTCCTGCTACTATTGCTACCGGAGACCGGAATCAGGGGATGCGGTAGCAGGAATAGCAAAAGTAGCAGGGTTTCCTATCTGGACGACCTCGGCAAACGCCTCTTTCTGCATCAGTGCTGCAAACTTCATAGATCCCCCTCGAGCAAGGTTGGGTTGACCGCGACTTGGTGTGTTCACCTACCAACAGGCGTGCACGCCCCAGGTCGGCGAGTTCCCTGGCTCTTCTGCAGAATTCGTGGGTATGATTCAGAGCTCGGTGCCGATCAGGACCTGGTAAAAGCGGGCGCATACCGCGTCACAGCCTCGGGCCTGCGTTTATAGCGTGCATCGCTCCCTAGAGGGCCGCCCCGCTCGTGAAGGTATTCCCGAGGTAGGGCGCGACCGGATAACCACGGATCGGGCTCTTCGAAGTGAGCCCTACGGATGATCTCTCAACCGAAGATTCGGAGACAATCCGCGTATTTCTTTACGGCCGTCTTCGTTCGTCGCGCCGCGATCAAGGTGAGAAGAAAAGCCTTCATCTCCGCCACGAGTTGCAAGCTCACTGGCGCGCCTAGAGCGGGCAAGTA
>JAJYPQ010000046.1 GCA_021795255.1 Pseudomonadota bacterium | reverse complement strand
TTCCGTATCCGGAAACGGATCGGCGATCTGGGGATCCAGAGGTTGTGCGTCCATAGGACGCCACGGCATACCTACGCCCAAATCATCGGGCCCGATAGTCGGGTGATCGCAAGCGCCTCCACCGTCGAGGCTGAGGTCCGCAAGGACTTGGCAAGCGGCGGAAACGTCAAGGCGGCCGAGCTGATAGGGCAGAGAATCGCGGAGAAGGCTAAGGCCGCAGGGGTCGTGAAGGTCGCCTTTGATAGATCTGGGTTTCGCTATCATGGGCGCATTAAGGCGCTGGCAGATGCAGCGCGGGCAGGCGGGCTCGAGTTTTAAGGAGGCAAAGTGGCAGGCGGATCCGATTCAGAAGGTTATAGCGATAACCTCCAAGAAAAGCTCATCAGCATTAATCGTGTGGCGAAGGTCGTTAAGGGCGGACGCCAGTTCGGCTTCGCCGCACTTACGGTGGTGGGTGATGGCGACGGTCGCGTAGGGATCGGTCAGGGCAAGGCCCGCGAGGTCCCAGTGGCGGTCCAAAAGGCGATGGATGATGCGCGCCGGAATATGGTGCGCGTCCATTTGAAGAACGGCACGCTCCATTACGCCATGACCGCGAACCACGGTGCCTCTAAGGTGGTGATGCGGCCGGCTTCGGAAGGAACGGGCATCATCGCCGGCGGCGCCATGCGGGCACTCTTTGAGGTGGTCGGCATACGTAACGTCTTGGCGAAGTGCCTTGGTTCGACGAACCCGATCAACGTGGTGCGGGCTACGCTTAAGGCCCTGCTGGAAATCAGCAGCCCAGCTGAGATCGCCGCCAAGCGCGGTAAGACCGTGGAAGAGATCACGGGCGGCTAGGAGAGAACATGGCAAAGAAGCAGGCAGCGGCAAAGAAGCAGTTAAAGGTCACCCTGGTCCGGAGCATGTTCGGAACGGGCGCCCGCCATCAGGCGTGCGTGCGCGGTCTTGGGCTGCGACGAATGCACCATACGGTCATGGTTGAGGATAGCCCTGCGACGCGCGGCATGGTGCACAGGGTATCTTTCATGGTCAAGTGTGAGGAAGTGTCATGATGCGTCTTAATACCATGAAGCCCGCGCCGGGTCGGACGGCTCCGCGCCGGGTCGGACGGGGCGGCGGATCAGGTCTGGGCAAGACGTGTGGACGCGGTCATAAGGGGCAGCGCGCGCGCGCCGGCGGCTACCATAAGCTCGGATTCGAAGGGGGGCAAATGCCCTTGCAGCGGCGGCTGCCGAAGTTCGGCTTCACGTCGCCCATGGCGGCAGCTACCCATGCCCTGCGTTTGAGCGAGCTCGCTTCGCTCGACGGCACGGTCGATCTTGCCGCTCTCAAGGCCGCCAATATCGTCGGTGTGGCGATCACTCGGGCGCGCGTGTTTCTATCCGGATCTATAACGAAGGCCTTGGTTTTGCGAGGCATAGCGGTGACCAAGGGCGCGCGGGCGGCCATCGAAGCGGCCGGCGGTCGTGTTGAGGACTAATGCCGGTTAAGGATGCCAAAGCCCGGCCGTCTCTGACGCCAGGCATGCTGGGGCGCTTGAGCGACCTAAAGCAGAGGATTTTTTTCCTGCTAGGCGCGCTCGTGGTGTTTCGGGTCGGGACTCATATCCCGGTCCCCGGGATCAACGCCACCGCCTTGGCGTCGCTTTTTCAGCGCGCCAGCGGCTCGATTATCGGGCTTTTTAACATGTTTTCGGGCGGCGCCTTGCAGCGCTTGTCAGTTTTCGCGTTGGGGATCATGCCGTACATCTCGGCGTCGATTGTGATTCAGCTCTTGGCGCCGGTCATACCGAAACTCGACGAGTTGCGTAAGGATGGCGGCGAAGCGGGTCGTCGGAAGTTGACCCAATACACGCGCTACGGCACCGTTATGTTGGCGGCCTTCCAGGGTTTAGGGATCTCGATTGCCCTTGAGCACCAGACCGCAGGCGGCGTGCCGATCGTGATCAACCCCGGAGTGGGGTTTGAGCTCTTTACCATGATCACGCTGGTAGCGGGCACGATGTTTTTGATGTGGTTAGGCGAACAGATCACAGAGCGCGGGATTGGTAACGGCATCTCGATGATCATCTTTGCCGGGATCGTGGCCGGTTTGCCCCAGGCTATCGGGAGCACGCTCGAGCTGGCTAGTAACGGTTCGTTCCAGCCGTTGTTCGTGCTGCTCTTGTTTGTGGTGGCCTTGGGGGTCACAGCGTTCGTGGTGTTTGTGGAGCGCGGGCAAAGACGGGTAACTGTGACTTACGCAAAGCGCCAGCAAGGGCGTAAGGTGTACGGCGGGCAAACTAGTCATTTGCCCCTTAAGGTGAATACTGCCGGCGTCATACCACCGATCTTTGCGTCGAGCATTATTTTGTTCCCGACGATGGCGGCTAATTGGTTTGGTCAGGCCAAGGGCATGGGCTGGTTGCAGGACGTCTCGGGGGCGCTGGCGCCAGGACAACCTGTTTATTTGATTGTGTTTACGGTGGCGGTGATGTTTTTCTCGTTCTTTTACACCGCCATGATCATGGATCCCAAGGACACGGCCGATAATCTGAAGAAGTCCGGGGCCTTTATCCCTGGTATCCGTCCGGGGGAGCAGACGCGACGCTATATCGATGACGTCATGTCACGGCTCACCTTGTCGGGCGGGATCTATATTACCTTGGTGTCGTTGTTGCCGGAATTTTTGATCCTGAAGTGGAATGTTCCGTTTTACTTCGGGGGAACATCGTTGCTCATTATCGTGGTGGTGGCCATGGATTTCATGGCGCAGGTTCAAGCCCATTTGATGTCGCATCAGTACGAAAGTCTGTTGAAGAAGGCAAATCTCACCGGTGGGATGAGCGGCCTACCTAAGTAGAGGGAACCATGAAAGTCAGGGCATCGGTAAAAAAGTTGTGTCGCAATTGCAAGATCGTGCGACGGAAGGGTGTGGTGCGGATCGTGTGTAGCGAGGCTCGGCATAAGCAGCGCCAGGGCTAAGCTTGATCTGAACGCAGTTCTAAGCTAGGCTTGCGCGCTTTTCGGTAGTGAAGAGGCGTTTAGGAGAGAAGGTACGATGGCCCGTATTGCAGGCATCAATATCCCCAATCATAAGCATGTTGAGATTGGACTTACGTCGATCTTCGGCATTGGTCGGCAGCGGTCGCGGCAGATATGCGGCGCCGCCGGAGTCGCGACCACGGCGAAGGTGAAGGACCTGACGGACGCTGAGGTCGAGAAGATCCGCGTTGAGGTCGGCAAGCATGTCGTAGAAGGTGACTTGCGTCGAACTGTCTCGATGAATATCAAGCGTCTCATGGATATCGGGAGCTACCGCGGGATGCGCCATCGGCGCGGGCTTCCTGTGCGCGGCCAGAGGACAAAGACAAACGCCCGGACTCGTAAGGGCCCGCGCAAGGGCATAAGGAAGTAAACGATGAAGGACATGTATGGCCACTAATACACCCGCCACGAATAAGGTCAAAAAGCGCGTCAAGAAGAACGTCGCGGAAGGCGTTGCGCATATCCAGGCATCATTCAATAACACGGTGATTACGATCACAGATCGCCAGGGCAATGTCTTGTCCTGGGCGACTGCCGGTGGGGCGGGGTTTAGGGGCTCACGTAAGAGTACACCCTTTGCGGCGCAGGTGGCCTCGGATAAGGCCGGGCGCGCGGCCCAGGAATTCGGGGTAAAGGCGCTTGAGATTCGCGTGAAGGGCCCGGGGCCCGGGCGCGACTCTGCGGTGCGTGCCCTTCATGCGGCTGGTTTTGAGATAAGCAATATCATAGACGTGACCCCGATACCCCACAATGGTTGTCGTCCGGCGAAGCGCCGGCGCGTATAGCTGACGGAGAGAGAGATGGCCCGGTATACCGATGCAAAATGCCGCCAATGTCGGCGCGAGGGCGGTAAGCTCTTTCTGAAGGGCGAGAAGTGTTTTACTGACAAGTGCCCGGTGGCCAAGAGGACCTACGTGCCCGGGCAACACGGGCAAAGACGGAGTCGCTTGTCGGATTACGGCACGCAGTTGCGCGAAAAGCAAAAGATGCGCCGCATCTATGGCGTCCTCGAGGCGCAGTTCGCGAATTATTACGCCGAGGCCGACCGTCGGCACGGCTCGACGGGCGAGAATTTGTTGAAATTGCTGGAATGTCGCTTGGATAACGTAGTGCACCGGATGGGTTTTGGGGCATCACGGTCCGAGGCACGGCAGCTTGTACGCCATAATGCGGTGCTGGTGAATGGTAAGCGCGTTAACATCCCCGCCTATCAGCTGTCGGCGCAGGATGTGGTCGAAGTGGCGTCCGGCGCAAAAGAGCAACTGCGGGTCAAGGCCGCGCTCGAGGCCGCCGAGCAGCGTGGGTTTCCGGAGTGGGTTGATGTGGATATCAAGGCCATGAAGGGCACGTTCAAGGTCGTTCCCGAGCGCCGGGATCTGCCTGGCGAAATCAATGAGCAGCTCGTTATTGCCTTGTACTCGAAATAACGTGGCCATAGAGGGATAATATGCAGAGTTCGGCAGCGGAATTTCTTAAACCTCGTAGCGTCGGTGTGCAGACGCTCGGTCCCACGCACGCACGCATCACTCTAGAGCCCTTAGAGCGCGGGTTTGGGCATACTCTAGGCAATGCGTTGCGCCGGATCCTGTTATCCTCCATGCCCGGCTGCGCCGTGACCGAGGCGCGCATTGATGGCGTCTTGCACGAGTATTCGACGATCGAAGGGGTACAGGAGGACGTGATCGACATCCTACTGAACCTGAAGGGCCTGGCGATGAGAATGGAGGGCCGAGGCGAGGTACGGCTCATGGTCGAAGCCATGGGTCCCGGCGTTGTGACGGCGGCCGACGTGCGCGTCGATCAGAACGTGGAGATCGTGAACCCCGGTCATTTGATAGCGACTTTAACGAAGGCGGTGCCGTTCAAGATAGAACTTACGGTGACTGCGGGTCGCGGCTATGAAGCGGTGCCCGCTCGGGCGGTTAACGAGGAGCGGGCCTTGGGCAGCATGCAGCTCGATGCGTCTTTTAGTCCGATTCGGCGGGTCTCGTATACCGTCGAAAACGCCCGGGTGGAGCAGCGCACCGATCTCGATAAGTTGGTATTGGATATCGAGACCAATGGCGCCATAGATCCCGAGGCCGCTGTGCGCCGGGCTGCAAATATTCTGCGCGATCAGATGGCAGTGTTCGTCGATCTTGAGAGCAAGGGGAGCGAGATCCACGTCGAAGAGGAGCCGGATGTGAACCCGATTCTTCTGCGTCCCGTGGACGACCTGGAATTGACAGTGCGGTCGGCGAATTGCCTGAAGGCGGAAAATATTTTTTATATCGGTGATCTTGTGCAAAAGAGCGAGATGGAGCTCTTGAAGACGCCGAACCTCGGCAAGAAGTCGCTGACCGAGATCAAGGATGTGCTCGCTTCGCATGAGCTGAGTTTGGAGATGAAATTGGAAAATTGGCCGCCAGCTTCGCTTAGGAACAGAATTCCGGGCGAGAGCCTGGATCGATAAAGGGGCGAGGACAAGTCATGCGGCATGGTAAGAGCGGACGGAAGTTTAACGTCACAAGCGCGCACCGAAAGGCGCTTTTCAAGAATATGGCGACATCTCTATTTCGGCATGAGCAGATTGTCACGACCTTGCCGAAGGCCAAAGAGCTGCGGCGCATAGCCGAGCCCCTCATCACCATGGCCAAGGTAGCCACGGTCGCGAATCGCCGCTTGGCGTTTGCGCGTCTGGGTGATCGCGAGATCGTCACGAAGCTTTTTGACGAACTTGGGGTACGCTATCGGGAACGGGCCGGTGGTTACCTCCGCATCCTGAAGGTTGGCCTGCGCGCAGGGGATACAGCGCCTATGGCGGTCGTGCAGTTGATGGATCGGCCGGAGCACGCCGAAGACGGTAAGGGCGAGAGCGCCCAAAAGTAACGAGGCGACCGGGCGTGGCGGGCCTGAAGGCCGTCCGCCAGGCGCAAATGGCACGATAGTACCCCGGGCAGCGCACGCTGGCCGGGTTCCCTTATCCCCCCTAGCCGTTGAACTTGCGTATTCCTGGTATTTGAGACGCCGAGACGGCCGCAGGTCAGCTATTGCGCGCGGGTATCTCACGGACGCAGTTGGGAATGGCGCGCCGCTTATTTTCAGAAAACGCCGCTTGCCCCTTCCCTCGCCATCATCCCGACCTCTAGCGAACTCTTAAAGGGGGTTCGTCGAGAAAAGATAGCCCCGGGGCCGCCTCGGCTGACCTAGCGATCGCCGGTATTCACAAGGATAAGGGACAGAAAGACGCCGGCCCCGCTCTCGATAGCAGCGAGTCGCATCAGGCGGCCCGCGTTGCTCAGTGCCGACGCCATAACAGACCGTGTATGAAATGCGCATTGAGTACACATCATGCGCCCGAATATTGTCAGTGACGATAACCGGTGGGAGAAGGTGCCTCACGTAACGGGCTTAAAGAGCAAGCGCGCAGCGGTGGAACTCGGGCTTCGGAGCTGTCTTAAGTTGCGAGGACAGGAGGCTATCCGGCGTTTTTGCGGGACGCTCAATTGGGAAGGCAGTCTCGACGCCATAAGAACAGACTGATGATCTTCGCCGACTCCAGCGTTTGGATCGATTACCTTCGCGGTACTGAGTCTTTGCAGACCGAAAGGCTGGACTTATGGCTCGGCGTCGAACTGATCGTGGCGGGCGACTTGATTCTGACGGAAGTGCTGCAAGGCTTTGTGAGCGATCACGATTTTAGGCGAGCGCGCAAGTTGATGCTGTCGCCCGCGGTGGTAGATCTTGCAGGGGGCGCATTGCAATTCAAGCCGCTCAGAACTCTCGTGCGCTGCGCGCGTGGCATAACGGTCCGTAAGACGACCGATGTCGTGATCGCTACCTACTGCATCGAAAATAGGCGCCCCCCTCTCTACAGCAATAGAGATTTCGATCCTTTTGTCGCGTACGTTGGGCTCCCATCAGTGGTAAGCGCCCCAGGGGTCTCGGCGCGAGAGTGGTTCGATACCCCGAGTCTTGTGAAGACGATATTCGGCTAGGACATTGTCGCCGATGCGGGGCCTGTGCACCGGGGATCGGCGGCGTATTTGGCATCATGCCAGTGGCATACCTCGTAGCGATTGCGCATCGCGTGGGTTTGGGGCATAGCGGTCCGAGGCGCGACAGCTTCTGCGTCAGCACGCGGTGCTGGTGTATGGTAAGCGCGTCAACATCCCCGCCTACCAGTTGTCGGGATAGGATAGAGGTGATAGATGAGTTCGGCCACGGAATGTCTTGCGTCCCGCGCGGCGATCATCCCAATGGCGGCCTTCGTGGCAAAAGGCCGTCGCCGTGCCCCCTCTTGGTTCGCGATCATGTCCTAGGGGCCTGTGCCCCGTCCCTTAGCCCGATTCCCGTCAAGCCGCGTTAACGATGTAATTGAGGCTCTCGTAGGAGTGTTGCCTGCATGGAAGCCTTTCAAAACCTCACCCGGATTCTTGTGGTCCGTCTCGATAACATTGGCGACGTTATTATGCTTTCCCCGGCGCTCCGCGCATTACGCCGGGCCTTTCCGAGAGCCCGGATCACGCTCATGGTCTCGCGGGCCGGAGCGGTCGCGGCTGGGCTTTTGCCGGAAGTTGATGAAGTCTTTGTTCATCACGCTCTTTGGCAGGATGCCCGTGGCGAAATGCCGCTTAAGCCGGCGCGCGAGCAAGAACTGATTGAGGAGATACGGCGTCGGGAGTTTGGTGCCGCCTTCCTTTTTACGAGTTTCTCGCAAAGCCCGTTTCCGCCAGCATATGTGTGTTATCTCGCCGGAATACCGCTCCGCGTCGCTCAGTCGCGGGAGTTTGGAGGCGGGGTTTTGACGCACTGGGTACGGCCCTTGCCAGATTCAGCCCATCAAGCGGACCGGAATCTTCATCTTCTGAAGGAAGTTGGGATCCCAGTCGGTGGGCCGGGTGCGACCGCCTTGAGGGTGTTTATTTCTCAGGGGGCCCAGGCGGCGGTTGACGGTCTCCTACGTGAGCACAATCTGCATGCGGGCTTTGTCGTCTTAGCGCCGGGCGCCACCTGCAGCGCGCGTCGCTACCCCCTCGCTCGCTATGTGGATGTGGCCGCTCGCTTACAGAAAACGGGCCATCGTGTGGTCGTGGCCGGAGGTCCTGGGGATCAGGCTGCGGGGGACACTATCGTGGCAGCCGTCCCCGGGGTTGTGTCCCTGTGCGGCCAGACAAGTTTGGCTGAATTGGCGGCGCTCTTGCACCGAGCGCGACTATTGATTGCAAATGACTCAGGGCCTATGCACATAGCTGATGCCGTCTCGTGTCCTATGGTGATTGTGTATTCAGGGACAGAGCTTGAAGAGCAGTGGCGGCCCCGCAGCGCGCCTGCTCGCCTCCTGCGCCGTCCCACGGCCTGTTCTCCGTGCTACCGATTCGAGTGCCCTTATGATCGCGAGTGCATGGCCATAGCGCCGGCGGATGTTGTGAGTGAAGTTATCGGACTCCTAGGAGAGACCTTGCGGGAGGTCGCGGATGGCTGATGCGGAGGGCCTCATCGGTACGCTTCAGGCGTTTGGTGAGCGCACGATCCTTCTGATCGGCGAATCGGTCTTGGACCGCTACCTCAAAGGGAGTGCCAGCGGCATTTGCCGGGAAGCGCCGGTGCCGGTGGTCAGCTTGCACACGATCCTCGATACGCCGGGTGGAGCCGCCAATACCGCTCGCAATATGAGCCGGCTAGGCGCCCACGTCCGTTTTGTATCGGTTGTGGGGGCCGATATCGCTGGTTCAGCGCTGAGCCGGCTGCTGCGCGACCAGGGTGTTGATGGTCGGTGGCTTTTAACAGACCCAAATCGTCGTACCCTCGTAAAACAAAGGTTACGTTGCGATGACCAATTAGTGGCGCGATTCGATGACGGCGACACCGATGTCGTCTCCGAGGATATGGCCCATCAAGTCGCGGCCGCCGTGCGCACGGCGGCCGAAGGATGTGATGGCGTGGTCGTGTCCGACTATGACTTGGGTCTCATGGCTCCCATTGTCCTTCAAGCTTTGCGGGGCTTGTGCGACCAGGGCTTGCCTTTGCTTGTCGATTCCAAGCAGCTGGAGCGCTACCGAGATTTCCATCCGCGAGTGGTCAAGCCGAATTTTGCTGAGGCCTTAAAGCTTCTTGGGGTCAGCGCGCGGCCGTGCGATCGCGTAGGGTTTATTCACGCCAAGCAGGCTGAACTCCTGAGGATAACTGGGGCCGACTCGGTCGTTGTGACTTTGGATAGCGAGGGCGCGGTGGTGCTCGGCGCGCAGGGACCTTACCGGACGACAGGGCGGAGTGTGCCGGCCGCGTTTGCCGCCGGTGCCGGGGACACCTTTGTGAGCGCCTTGGCTTTAGCGTTGTTCTCTGGCGCATCCATGCCGCTTGCAATGGACTTGGCTGCGGCCGCCGCCGACCTCATCTTAGACCATGACGGCACCGCCGCGTGCGGCCGTGATGCCCTGGAGCGCGAATTGGCGGGCCAAGGGAAGTATTTGCGCGATACCGCACAAATAGAGGAGGTCGTGGGCCGTCATCGGGGTGAGCGCCGCCGTATCGTCTTTACCAACGGCTGCTTCGACATTCTGCATTCCGGTCACATCACCTATCTTGAGCGCGCGAAAGCGCTCGGCGACGTGCTGATCGTCGGCTTGAACGGGGACGCCTCTGTGCGCCGGTTGAAGGGGTCTGATCGACCCATGAATACCCTGGCCGATCGCATAGCGGTGGTCGCGGCCCTGGGATGCGTCGACCATGTGATTTCCTTTGAAGACGATACGGCTCACGCCCCCATTCGTCTGATTCGCCCTGATATGTTTGTGAAGGGCGGTGACTATGTCGCCAAGACCCTGCCTGAGGTGGCCTTGGTGGAAGAGTTGGGTGGTAGGGTGCGATTGTTGGAGTATGTCGATAATCGTTCCACAAGCGGGCTTATCGAGCGGATCCGCCGGGACGTGCGCACAGGCTAGTGGATATCCTCATTCCCACCTACAATCGCCCGGCAGCGCTTGCCGTGACGCTGACGAGTCTTCTTGCTCAGGACTTGACCTTAAGGATTGTGATATCCGATCAAGGCGAGATCGAGGCGCACGCCGTCCCGGAGGTCAAGGCAGTTTGTCGCGTTCTTGAGGCTTGCGGACATACTGTTGTCTGGCATCACCATAGGCCGCGGCGGGGTTTAGCCGAGCAGCGCGATTTCTTGCTAAGCCACGCCTGTTCGCGCTTCGCTCTATTCCTTGATGACGATGTCATTTTGGCTCCCTGCGGGCTCGTGCCCTTACGAACTACGCTCGAGAAAGAGGCGTGTGGTTTCGTGGGCTATGGGCTGATCGGTTTGAGTTATCGCGACGACGTGCGTTTGCATGAGCAGGATGTCGAGTATTGGGCAGGACCCGTGAAGCCGGAGTTAGTAACCCCCGGAAGTCCAGCCTGGGAGCGTTACAAACTCCATAATGCAGCGAACCTCTACCACCTGGGGGCGGGTGTTCCGGGGATGCGGAGGTATCGGGTAGCGTGGATTGGCGGTTGCGTCTTATACGACGTCAGTTGCCTACGTGCAGTAGGCGGCTTTTCCTTCTGGCGCCAACTTCCCAAAGACCACTGCGGAGAAGATGTTTTGGCGCAGCTACGCGTCATGGCGCGCTTCGGAGGCTGCGGCCTTCTGCCTTCGCGGGCCTATCACCAGGAGCTGCAAACGACCATAGCCGAACGTGAGGTAGACGCCGCGAAGCTGCTCTTTGCAGATCGGTCCGCGCATTGCGAATAGAGACTTCAGTCGCCTGCCTCTTGTCGTTACACTTAAGGTCCTATGATCGTGTTACTGACCGATTTTGGTATCGATGACCCGTATGTCGGGCAAGTCCACCTACGGCTCGGCGTCCTTGCGCCAGGCGTCCCTGTGATCGATCTTTTTCACAGTCTTCCCAACTTCATGATCGAGGCCGCGGCCTATCTTGTACCCGCGTATTGCCGACACGTTCCGCCAGGTGCCATCGTCGTGGCGGTCGTTGATCCCGGCGTGGGTGGCCCACGTCGGGCGATCACTTTCGAAGCCGAAGGATGCCATTATGTGGGGCCCGACAACGGGATTTTCGAGATGGTGGCGCGCCGGGCGGCGATCAGTACCTGTATGTCTTTGCCTATCCCGTCTGATGCCGCGGCAAGCTTTCATGGCCGCGATGTGTTTGCGCTAGCGGCCGCTGCCTTGGCCCGCGGCAGCTCGGCGAGCGACTTGCGGGTGTCTCTCACACGCTTTCCTCAGTGGCCGGATGACAACCAAAAGATTCTGTACATAGATCGTTATGGCAACGCCATAACGGGGGTACGCTCGCGTCCTGAATATCACACCCTTACGGTACGAGGGCGGACATTGACGCGCGCTCGTACGTTTGCAGACAGGCTGGACGGAGAACCGTTCTTTTACGAAAATGCGAATGGCCTGATCGAGATTGCGGCCTACGGCAGATCGGCGGCTGTGAGCCTCGATTTACATCTCGCTGACCCGTTTGTGATCATCAGCGGATGAAGCGCTGCTCGCGCGGGCCTGTTTTTTTAGACTATGGTGCAAATAGCGGCCGGTGTGCGAAGCGGGGTGGGCTGCCACTTGTTCGGGTGTGCCGGTTGCCATAATGCGGCCCCCACCGCTTCCGCCTTCAGGACCCAAATCGATAAGGTGGTCGACAGTTTTTATGACGTCGAGGTTATGTTCTATGACTACGACGGTATTGCCTCGCTCGGTGAGGGTATGGAGGACGCGCAAGAGCTGCTTTATGTCATGGAAGTGTAAGCCCGTTGTAGGTTCGTCCAGAATGTACAGCGTGCGGCCGGTATCGCGCTTCGAAAGCTCGCGCGCCAACTTGATGCGCTGCGCTTCGCCGCCCGACAGAGTGGTAGCGGACTGCCCTAGGGTGAGATAAGAAAGCCCTACGTCCGCCAAGGTTTCGAGCTTACGGCGGATGATCGGGACGGCACTGAAAAACGCAAGCGCGTCTTCCACTGTCATTTGCAGCACTTCGTGTATCGTACGGCCCTTGTAGCGAACCTCAAGTGTGTCACGATTGTAGCGCATCCCCTTGCAGATATCGCAGGGGACGTACATATCGGGGAGAAAGTGCATCTCGACTTTGACAAGCCCATCGCCTTCGCAGGCCTCGCAGCGGCCGCCGCGTACGTTAAAGGAGAAACGTCCGGCATTGAAGCCGCGCTCGCGGGCCTCGGTGGTTGCCGCAAACAGTTCGCGCAAGGGCGTAAAAAGCCCGGTGTAGGTCGCCGGATTTGAGCGCGGTGTGCGCCCTATGGGGGTTTGGTCGATGTCGACGACCTTGTCGAAGTGCTCGAGACCGTCAATCGTAGTGTGAGGTGCGATATCAAGCCGAGTTTTGTTGAGAAGGGTCGCTGCGGCCGCATAAAGCGTGTCGTTTATCAAAGTGGATTTACCGGAACCTGACACCCCGGTCACGCAAGTCATGACTCCTACAGGAATGTGCACGTCGATGCCGCACAGATTGTGCCCCCGGGCGCCATGGATCACGATCTCACCGCGGCCCGTTCGCCGTGTACGCGGCACCTCGATCTCTTCTGTACCGCTTAAATAGCGGCCAGTCAACGATTCAGGGTTTTGCATGATATCGGCCGGTGTTCCTTGGGCCACGATATATCCGCCGTGGACGCCGGCACCAGGACCCACGTCGATCACTTGATCGGCGGCCAAGATGGCCTCCTCGTCGTGCTCAACGACGATGACGGTATTGCCCATATCGCGTAGCGCCTCTAGGGTCGCCAAAAGACGACCATTGTCGCGCTGATGAAGCCCTATAGAGGGTTCGTCCAGGACGTACATGACGCCGACAAGTCCAGCGCCGATTTGCGATGCTAAGCGTATGCGCTGGGCTTCGCCGCCTGACAGTGTCTCGGCCGAGCGTGCCAGGGTCAGGTAATCGAGACCGACGTTGACGAGAAACTTCAAGCGCTCGCCGATCTCATGGACGATCTTGGCCGCTATGACGCCGCGCTGCCCGGGGAGTAGGAGGTGAGAGAAGAAGGCATGGGCTTCACGAATGGAAAGCCCCGTGACCTGATGGATCGCTTTTCCGTCGATAAAAACGTTCCGGGCTTCCTCGCGCAAGCGACTTCCAAGACATGTTTCGCAGGCTTGGGAGCCGATGAATCGAGACATTTCGTCGCGTACGCTGGCCGATTCGGTCTCTCGATAGCGTCGCTCCATATTCGGCAGGACGCCTTCGAAGACGTGTTTGCGCCGGTGTCGTCGTCCGCGGTCAATGTAGGAGAAGTTGATCATCTCATCCCCGCTACCGTACAAAATAGCCTGACGGACCTTTTTCGGGAGATCCTCGAATGGTTGTTCGATATCGACGTCGTAGTGTTTGGCGAGTGATTCAAGGAGCTGGAAATAAAAGGGGTTGCGCCGGTCCCAGCCTTGAATCGCCCCGGCCGGAAGGCTCAAGCCCGGGTCTCGGATGACGCGTTCGGGGTCGAAGAACTGGCGTACGCCAAGTCCGTCACAAGCGGGACAGGCCCCGGCCGGATTGTTGAACGAGAAGATACGTGGCTCGAGTTCCGCTAGGCTAAAGCCGCATTGAGGGCAGGCGTAGCGCGCGGAAAAGAGCAGCTCGCGCGATGTTTCCCCTTCTGCCACTATCGTGACCAGGCGGACTAGGCCCTCGGAAAGCGAAAGCCCGTTTTCAAAGGATTCCGCGAGCCGGGCTTCCTGGCCTGCGCGTAGGACAAGGCGATCCACTATGGCTTCGATAGTGTGTTTCTGGGTCTTGGCAAGCGGCGGCGCGTCTTGAAGTTCGACCACTTCGCCATCTATTCGAGCGCGCACATACCCGCGCGCCTTCAGTTCCTCGATTTTACTGAGGGCCTCGCCTTTGCGTCCGGAGATTACAGGCGCCAGGATCATGGCTTTAGTGCCTTGTGGAAGCGTCAAGGCCTCGTCGACCATCTGGCTTACAGTCTTGGCGTTAAGGGCTGTGCCGTGCGTAGGACAGCAGGGTTCGCCGACTCGGGCGTACAGAAGGCGTAGGTAATCGTAGATCTCGGTCACCGTGCCCACGGTCGATCGTGGATTATGGGATGTGCTTTTTTGCTCGATCGAAATGGCGGGCGATAAGCCCTCGATCAAGTCGACATCGGGCTTTGACATGAGCGAAAGAAATTGCCGGGCGTACGCTGAGAGGGATTCGACGTAGCGCCGTTGTCCTTCCGCGTAAAGCGTGTCGAAAGCCAAGGAGGATTTGCCGGATCCTGAAAGGCCGGTGATCACGATCAGACGATCCCGGGGCAAATCGAGGTCGAGATTCTTGAGGTTATGCGTGCGCACACCCCGTAGGCGAATGAAGTCCATGCTGTTCAAGCCACAAGTGAATTGCCTACTATACGGCGCGCCACGGGTCTAAGGCAAAGAAGGGACGCGTTGCCGAAGAGGCATTTCTGTGCACTCGAACAGAGCGCGCTCGGCGGTAACCCAAGCTGGGCCAAGCGCTTTTGGGGACGCGATGGGTTGCGTCTTGAGCACCTAAATTCCTTGTTGGGATTAGGGCGGCGAAGTCTCTTGAGAGGGCCTGTGTAAAAAGGGCCTGTACAGCCCTGTGGGGCGGCTTGCCGCAACTTGGATGTTCCCCCCCGGGGAGGATGGGTTTGTGCTCCAAAAGTCGTCCCATGCTGTTTTACCCCGGGTTTCCGCTTATGGAGCGGTCTAGGGGCGTTTTGAGGCCCCTTAGGGCGCCCCGGTCTTTTTCTCAAGGGGAGAAGCCTGGTGCCCGAGCTACCAAAGCCCTGCGTACTCACATAGACTAGCGCCAGGGACCGAGTTAGGGTGCGCCGCGAAACATATGGTTCTGCGGTGTGATGGGCGTGCTCGCTATTTAATCGCTGAGGGGGGTTTATGGCTCGCGGTATCAATAAAGTCATTCTTGTGGGGAATCTCGGAAAGGATCCAGAGATTCGCTACGTCGCCAGTGGCGGGGCTGTGGCGAACCTAAATATTGCCACCTCCGAGTCTTGGAAAGATAAGACCACCGGCGAGAAGCAGGAGCGTACCGAGTGGCACCGGGTGGTGTTTTTTGGGAAGTTGGCTGAGATCGCCAACGAGTATCTGAAGAAAGGGGCACAAATCTACGTCGAAGGTCGCCTACAGACGCGTAAGTGGCAAGATAAAAGCGGGCAAGACCGCTACACGACCGAAATCGTAGGCAGCGAACTGCAGATGTTAGGCGGTCGTGGGGCCGGCGGATCCGCAGATGGGCCGCCCGATATGTCTTTTGAGTCATCCGGTCCCAGCGGTGGCCGACAGGAGTCAGGGTCGCCTCCTCCGTCCTCTTCGAAGGGCGGCGATGATTTCGATGACGACATACCGTTCTGAGTTTACCAAGACGCAGTATGTAAATAAGATCCCTGCAGGCCTTGTGTTTGCGGGGATTGAGTGCCTCTATATCCTGAAACCAGAACATAGGGTTGCGGTGAGTGCCATTTCATCCAATAGTCGGAGGCAATATGCCCACAGCAACGCAATCGCAAAGACAAGCCGAATCCTTCCTTGGTTCGCCGGAGTTCGAGCGGGCGATGACGAGCGACGACGGCCAGGCGGCCCAGCAGCATCTCGATGCCGGCCGCCCGATTTACTACGGCGATGCGCGTTTCCCGGAAGGTCTGGTGAAAAAGTATCCGGACGGCCGCAAGCAACTGGTATCGGTTAGCGCCAGCGGCAAGGTATCCGTCATTCGGGACATCTGACGTCGCAACTCTGGGTCGTCG
>JAJYPQ010000487.1 GCA_021795255.1 Pseudomonadota bacterium | reverse complement strand
AGAGATCACCTACGATGTCTCTATCTTAACTGCCAGGCGTCAGCTTATGCCCTCCCCCGTCATTTGCGTGCTGGATACTGAGACCACGGGTCTTGACCCTGCCAACGGTGCCGTTGTCGAATTTGCGGCGTGTATCGTGCAAATGACAGACGGGGTGTGGGCGCCCTCCGAGGTCTTTTCGCGGTTCGTTCATCCTGGTATGCCGATCCCGCCGGAATCCAGCGCCATTCACCATATCGTGGACGCGGATGTCGCCGATGCCGCACCCCTGGCTCATGTCCTCGACGCGTTTGGGCTCTGGCTCGCGAGCCGTGGCATTACGCCGGCTCTGTTTGCTGCTCATAACGCACCATTCGACCGGGGATTCCTGGGCCCGCTTGCGCAGAAGTATCCCGAGGTCTCATGGCTATGTACCCAGCGGCTGGCCCATCATCTGCTGCCGGGCTTACCGTCCTACCAAAACGCGCCGCAGTGCTCCGCCTGTAACCGCACCGCGGTTCAGGTGGTGGTGAAGCGGCGAAAAAAGATGTTGGTTTTTTTACCATCATATCCGGTATGATGGAAACATGCTCAATCGCAAAGTCACCTATCGTCTGTACCCCAACGCCACACAAGAGGCGAGGTTACAGGAGATGTTGGGCTTGCATCAGCGGCTGTATAACACAGCGCTGGAAGAACGCATCCGCACATACGAAGAAACTGGGCAGGGGTTATCGTTTGCGGCCCAATGCCGACAACTCACCCAATGGCGCAAGATCAGCCCCGGTCTTGCCTCGCTCAACGCCCAATCCGAGCAGGTGACATTGAAACGCCTGCATCTGGCCTTTCAAGCCTTCTTCCGGCGAGTAAAGTCCGGAGAAAAGCCGGGCTTCCCGCGATTCAAAAACATCCATCGTTACCAGGGCTGGGGGTACAAGACCCACGGGGATGGCTGGAAACTGCATCCTGGAGCGCAAGGCTGGCACGGGAAGTTGTACCTTCAGGGCATAGGCCTCATACCGATCCGCGGTCAGGCCCGAACGGACGGTACCCCTGTCACCTGCGAGATCCTGTGTAAAGCGGGCCGGTGGTATGTCTCCGTGACCCTGGTAATCGATGTCATACGACGCGAGCGCGGGTCTGAGATAGGCGCCTTTGACTGGGGCCTAACGGATTTTTTGACCATAGCCACGCCAAAAGGCACCGAGACGGTAGCCAACCCTCGGCACCTCAAAAACCAGCTTGCGGAATTGAAGCGACTCGGGCAAGAGGTCTCGCGGAAGATCCGCATGGCCCAGCAGTTGAGTGGAAAGCAGAAAAGATTTCCGATATCCGCCAACCTGCGTAAGGCTATTCGGCATCTAGCCCGTTTACATGCCAAGGTGGCTCGGCAGCGCCAGGACTTTCTGCACCAGACGAGCGCTGGGTTGGTTAAGCGTTTTGGGGCCCTCGGCACCGAGATGTTGGCGGTCGAGAATATGGTCAAGAGCGGCGGTGTTCATAAAAAGGGCCTCAACCGCGAAATTCATGCGGCCGCGCCGGCGACGTTTCTGAAAATGATCAGGACCAAAGCGGAAGAGGCTGGGTCGTGGTACGAGGAAGCGCCGACGCGGACGATCAAGCCCACGCAACGCTGTCATGTGTGCTGGCAATTGCCGGTCGAGAAGAAAACCCTCTCCGATCGGCAGCATCAGTGTCCGCACTGTGGCGCCACCTGTGGCCGGGATGACAATGCGGCCCAGGTATTGTTGCGTTGGTTGGAAGGAAGACTGGCCGGTGTATCCGGCCCCGGGCAGGAACTGTCCGATGTGTGGAGCGGTGGATGTTTCGCCGTGATGAAGCACGAAACTCCCGCCATAGCCGTCTAGGCTTGGCGGGAGCAGTTCATAGCAATCAGGCGCTTCGATATCGGCTCCAGCTCGCGCCCCCGTTCGCCCTGGCCACTTCCTGTGGCGGCCGCACCGACCCTCATAGCGCCGCAGGCGATGCGATTGTCACGGCGAGCCTCCTGTGCCACGAGATCGGGCTGGCGCGGACCCGCCTTCCCGAGGTCCGCGGATTGCGGCAATTGGCCCAATACGCGACGGCCCCCTACCTCATCGAGCGGATGCCATTTGGCAAGCACAAGGGAGAGGCCTTCGCGGACCTACCAGCTGACTATCTCGACTGGCTCAAGCGCACGACGACGGACGCGGACATCCTTTTCACTATCGCGCACCGGAGCGAATCGCATGCCGCGTCTTGTTCGTAAGCCGCTCAAACCTCTTGGTAAGACGAGGCGCTTTCCGATTCCGCCCAATCGTCGCCATCAGGATCGGCGGCGGCGTGAAGAGCGGAGGCCTCCGTGCGCCTGGGAGGATTATGGATCAACTATCCCGTCCTAACAGGCCATACGGCCTGCAATGACGGCGGAGATCGAAGGTCAATTACCCCGCGCTAAACCACGGGGTTGCCGAAGTTGAGGATCACTGATGCATACACACGCCATCCACACCTTCTCGTTTGCGGCTCGCCCGGTGTTCGTCCCGACTACCGTCGGGGTCACTATCATCGCGCCGGATGACCCGATGGCACCCGGCGGCTCGGTTGTTCTCCTTACGGAGCTCGCGCGCGTCAACGCCGGCCGCAGCGTCACGAACGCTATTGAGGACCTGGCGACTGCGGTCCGACGGCTGCTGCCCGATCCGCACGGGCGAGCGTTGGTCGAGGCAAGCCCCAAGGATATCGTCTGGCTCGAGATGTATAGCGACACCCTCTCGTACCGCGACGCCGGACTGGGACTCACCCTGGATTGGGTCGAACTGGA
This sequence comes from Pseudomonadota bacterium, assembly GCA_021795255.1. The sequence goes on along the minus strand of JAJYPQ010000487.1, from coordinate 862 downwards.
GTGGACTGGAACGCAATATCGCCGCCCACAGTGGACGCGACTGCTGCATCGACCGGCCCCGTTCGAGGCGCCGCTGCCGGCGCGTGTGGCGCGGCGCTTGGCATGGCTTGGTGTCGACACTTTGGCGGGCCTCGACGCGGAGGTTCGGCAGGCGGAGGTGGAGTTCGAGGCCCAACTGCGGGATCTGGCGTCTTCGGAATACGGCGCCTCCGCTACCAGCGACACCGTTTCGTGATGTCCATCCACCTCTGTCTCACGAAATATTCCACGGGAGTCGGACGTGGGCGCCTCTGGCCCCACCCGATCCCTGACGTGCCCGCCGGGGGATAGCCATGCGCGCAATCCTCAATCTCCGCGACACCAGCCTAGGCCCCGGCCGCGTCTATGTCGGCCGCCCATCCCCCCTGGGCAACCCGTATGAGATCGGGCGAGACGGGGATCGGGCCTCCTGTATCCAACAATACGCGATCTGGCTTGAGGCGTGCGTGCGCGAACGCGATCCCGTGATCGTTACCGCGTTGCTCGGGATTGGCCCCATGGATGCCTTGGTCTGCCACTGTGCCCCAAAACGCTGCCATGCGGAGGTCGTGGCTCAAGTCCTGGCGCGCACGGACTGGCGACCACGACCGGAATCGACCCGGCGCTATGCTGGCATCGGCTCGCGGGCGACACCGCCAGCGGTTCTGACGCTCATGACTGGTGTCGCGCGGCGTCTTGCCGAGCGCGGCTATACCCTGGTCTCGGGAGGTGCCCCTGGCGCCGATGTCGCATTCGAGCGAGGGGCCCACCACAAACACATCTTTCTTCCCTGGCACGGGTTCCAGTCTCGGCCGCCCGCGGCGTTCGACCATGACCAGCCGAG
>JAJYPQ010000486.1 GCA_021795255.1 Pseudomonadota bacterium | reverse complement strand
TCCGCTCCGCCCTCAACCGCGGCACGGCCGGCGCCCGCCAAGCCTTGAATATGGGTCTTGTGCGCAGCCATCGTCGGGGCCTTGCAGCAAGCCTGAACAACGTTTCAGTCCAAGTGCCACGTTCCATTGGCCCGGTCTTCGCTGGCCTTCTTTATCACGCAGGCTACCTTGCCCTGCCGTTTTTTATCGCGGCTGGCTTCCAAGCCGCTTATCTTGTTTTATATCGCCGCCTTTTTCGGCATCAAGCTGCACCCAACAGCCCCATGCCATCCGAATAATATGGGCGACCAAATTTACCTAACACTATGATATATAACAACAATAAATAAATTTCTTATCGCCAAAATAGGGCTTTGGCCGACAGGTCGGCACCCGAGTTGCCTTGCTGTCGACCGCTTCCCGAGATCGTATCAGATATCGCCGCCACTTAATTAAAGTTAATAATTATGATAATTATATAACACTATGTAATTACTATGATTTATTCAATTTCCCCTCTATTTCCCCGTGCCTCCCTGAATCCAAGGCCTTTCTCGACTAGTATGGATATGGAAGGAGAGATTATGAGGGGAGCACCCGATGGCTAGGCAGAACGCGGTCTCCGTGACCCCCACGAGCCAAGGTTCGGCAGCGCAAAGGCCGGGTTCAATGCGCATGGCGGATTTGGTCAGCGCCATAAGCTACGCTTTGGATCTGACAGAAGGTCAGCCACTAGGCCATTGTCTTCGCTCTTGCCTCATCGGGATGTCTCTCGGCAAAGAGATCGGCCTTCCGCAGGAGGAGCTGTCGGACCTCTACTACACCATACTTCTCAAAGATGCCGGTTGCAGTAGTAACGCGCACCGACTCTGGGAGCTCTATGGGGGGGACGACAGACAGATTAAAAATCGCTTTAAGAGGGTCGATTCGCAAAGCCGGTTCCAGATGGCGGAATTTGTTCTCCGCCATGCGGGGCCTGGGGAGGCCTTGAAGCAGCGCCTCCAGCGTGTTCTCCACATCGGCCGGGCGGGGGAGGAACTGGCCACCGAGCTTATCAAGAGCCGATGCGAACGCGGCGCTAATATCGCCCTTCAGTTCGGCTTCAACGACATAGTGGCCTCCGGGATACATGCCTTAGATGAACACTGGAATGGGCAGGGCCGTCCCGATGGTTTGACGGGAGACGCCATTCCGATCGGTGCCCGCATCGCCCTGCTTTCCCAGGTAGCCGACGTCTTTCACACTATCGGCGGCCCGGACCTGTCCTTAACCGAAGTCCGCCAACGCGCCGCAACCTGGTTTGACCCTGACCTCGTGGCGGCGTTTACACGCGTGGCGGGCGACGGCCGGCTGTGGCCTCTTCTGGATCCTGTCCGCTTGGAGCGTCATGTCCGTGATCTTGAACCGGAAGCGCAGGTGGTTCTGATTGACGAAGCAAGATTGGACACGATCACAAATGGGTTAGCAGAAGTCGTGGACGCAAAGAGTCCGTTTACCGCTGGGCACAGCCATCGCGTGGCCTCTTATGTCGATGCGATCGCAGTGCGGAAGGGTTTTGATGGCGTCAAGCGGTGCTGGTTAAGACGCGGCGCTCTTCTCCACGATATCGGGAAATTGGGGGTAAGCAATAGTATCTTGGACAAACCCGGGCCGCTGACGCCGACTGAGTGGACCGCCGTTCGCGAGCACGCGCGACTGTCAGAAGAGATCATAGCCCGGATCCCGGCGCTGGCCGACATCGCCTCGGTCGCTGGCGCCCACCATGAACGACTGGATGGTAAAGGGTATCCGCGCGGCATCTCCGAGGAGGCTATTCGGCTCGAAACGCGCATTATTACCGTCGCCGATATCTTCGATGCACTTACTGCCAACCGACCCTATCGCGGACCGATGCCAGTCGAGAAGGCATTGGCGATCATGAACGAGATGCGAGGGGCCGCTATCGATGCGGAATGCCTAGAGGCGCTTACCCTATCTCTGAATGAAAACACCATAGATCTGACCGCGCCCACCGCCCATTAGTGTGACCATCCTTTTATACCGCCAGGGTGTGGTCCTGGCCGGCCTGCACGCGCAGTGCCCTGAAGATCCCGGTTGAGACAATTGTGACGGCAAGATTGATGGCCAGGGCATCAAGAGCCGCGTAAGCGGGGATCGTATAGCCGGCGATGCGTAAGGGATAAATGACGCTCTTAAACGATGTGCTGGCCGCCATGGCCGTGCCGACTGTCATGCCCACGATCCAGCCGAGGACCAGGGCGTAGCGATGTAGCCACCTCGTATAGAGGCCTAAGACGATGGCGGGCAGGGTCTGGATGATCCAAATCCCCCCCAGGAGTTGCAACTGGATGGCGTACTTTTCGGGTACCCCCAAGACAAAGGCAAGCGCCCCAAATTTGACCACCAGTGACGTCAGCTTGGCGACCTTGGCCTCTGTGGCATCGCTTATGCGGGGGTCGAGATAGGGTTTATAAATATTTCGGGTAAAGAGGTTGGCGGCTGCGATCGACATAATGGCCGCCGGAACGAGTGCTCCGATCGCAATGGCCGCAAATGCAAAACCTGTGAACCAGTGAGGAAAAAACCGCAAAAACAAGGCCGGCACCGCAAAGCTTGGCCCATACTCCTTAAATCCCGCCTGAAATTGCGGCAAATCAGCGACATGAGCTACGTAGGCGAGGTAGCCCAGTAAGGCGAGGAGACCGAGAATCAGCGAGTAGGCCGGGAGAAAAATCGCATTCCGGCGCACGACCCCCGGGCCTTGCGCGCTAAGGACCCCCGTTATGGCATGAGGATACAGTATGAGCGCCAAGGCCGATCCAAGGGCAAGCGTCACATAGCCGGTGTCCATGCCGGTGTTGCGCGCCAGCGGTTGCGGAAACAGGAGTTTGCCGGTCGGAACATGCGCAAAGATCCCAGACCAACCGCCTAGTTGCTCCGGGATCCACAGGATCGCCGCTAGGACCGTCGCATAGATAAGGATGTCCTTCACGATCGCAATGACCGCGGGGGCCCGTAATCCCCCCGTATAGGTGTAGGCGGCCAAGATCGCGAACGCCACGATCAGGGGAAGATCCGCCCACCGGCCCTGCCCGCCCAGGCCAAGACCCGCCAGCACCACCTGCATGCCGACCAACTGTAGGGCGATATAGGGCATCGTGGCCAGGATACCGGTGATCGCGACCAAGACGCCGAGAAGACGACAGTCGAACCGCTGGTGGACAAAATCGGCTGCTGTGACATACCCGTTTTTGTTGGCGATCATCCAGAGCCGCGGCATCACAAGGAACATCACGGGGTACATCATGATGGTGTACGGGAGCGCAAAGAAACCGAGGGCGCCCTGCCCAAACACCAGCGCCGGCACGGCGATGAAGGTGTAGGCGGTGTATAGGTCTCCGCCGAGCAGAAACCAGGTGATGACACCGCCGAATCGGCGCCCACCCAATCCCCACTCGTTCAGTAAGCCGAGATTAGCCGGCCGCCATCGGCTGGCCCAGAAGCCGAGAATCGTGACAAGAAGGAAAAGGATCAAAAAAACGACGAGCGCCGCTCTCATGACCTGGAACGAGTGGCTGCTCGGCGCGGTTCGGTAAGTACATACACCATGCCTGTCAGGAGGACGCTTCCCGGCACCCAGGCCAGTTGGTACCAATAGAAGAACGGGAAT
>JAJYPQ010000485.1 GCA_021795255.1 Pseudomonadota bacterium | reverse complement strand
TGCACTGTTTATGAGTCAGCTATACTGGGCGGGAGGAGAATAATGACGTGATGTGGGGCGTTTTGTCTTATGGGGTGGGGACCCTGCTCGGTTTTGTCGGGCTTGCCTTTTTGGTTGCGCTTTTTGTGCGTGATCTCACTCAGCATGAACACACGGTACTTCGCAATTATCCCGTGATTGGTCATCTGCGCTTTCTTTTTGAGCGCTATGGCGAATTTCTGCGGCAATACTTCATCGTGGGGGACCGCGATGAACGACCGTTTGACAGGGCCACTCGTCGTTGGGTTTATCGGGCTGCGAAGAACGAACCGGACATGATAGGTTTCGGGTCCACGTATCCCGTGACGCAAGGCGAGGCGCTGGCCTTCGTTCCCGCTCCTTTCCCGCTCAGTGCCGCCGAACGTTTGCATGCCCCGCCGCTTTTGATAGGAGAGGATTCTTGCCATCAGCCGTTCCTGGCCCGGGCGGTGGTTAACATTTCCGGCATGAGTTACGGGGCCCTGTCTGAGCCCGCGGTGCGGGCCCTGTCGCGCGGCGCGCAGGGCGCCGGTTGCTGGCTGAATACCGGCGAAGGTGGGTTGGCACCCGCGCATCGCGAGGGGCACTGCGATCTCATTATGCAGGTGGGGAGCGCCAAGTTTGGTATTCGCGACGCCCGTGGCGATCTGTCGGAAGAGCGCGCGCGGGCCCTGGGCCTTGTGGTGAAGGCCTTTGAGATCAAATTATCGCAGGGGGCGAAGCCCGGCCACGGGGGGGTGTTGCCGGGACGCAAAGTCACCCCGGATGTGGCAGGCATTCGCGGCATCGAGCCGTTTCGCGACGCCATCAGTCCGGCGGGCCATGCCGACATCCATAGCGCCGATACCCTGTTGGACGCCGTAGGCCGCCTGCGCGACCTCACGGGGCGGCCGGTAGGGGTCAAGACGGCCTTGGGCGACGGCCGATTCGTGACCGATTTGTGCGATGCGATCCACAGGCGCGGGCTGTCATCGGCACCCGATTTTCTGACCATAGACGGATCCGAGGGTGGTAGCGGGGCGGTACCGCAAATGCTGGCCGACCATATGGGCTTGCCTTTGGGCGAAGCCCTCCCGCTGACGGTCGATATTTTATTGCAGGCCAGCTTGAAAGATCGCATTCGGGTGGTCGCCTCGGGGAAATTGGTGACGCCAGCCAAGGCCGCCTGGGCGCTTTGCATGGGCGCCGATTTTGTGGCGACGGGCCGCGGGTTTTTGTTTGCCTTGGGCTGTATACAGGCCTTGCGTTGTCATACCGATACCTGTCCGACTGGCATCACTACCCACAATCGCCGCCTACAGCGCGGACTTGTGGTCGGCGAGAAGGGCCTTCGAGTGGCTCGCTATGGACAGGCCATGAACCGCGACGTTGATAGTCTGGCCCACACCTGTGGGCTTGCCCATGCCCGCCTATTGCGCCGTGAACACGTTTTGCTGATGACGCCCGAAGGCCACAAGAAGGGGTCGGAGCGCTATCCGTACGGGCGTCCCTTACATAGGGCTAGACGTCATGCGTGAGGAGGATGTCCGGTCGCGGGCAGAAGGCCGACCGGACATCGCTTGGTTGAGGGTCTTTGGGCTTTCACGCCGTGCCCTGACCAGTCGCATGGGTCGGCAGATACGCCTCGCCTTTACCGCAACCGCCGCCCTACTCATCGTAGTCGCCGCCTTTTACGCGGCTTACGCCCTGCATTCTGAAAAGGACGCGAAGTGGAGGCGGCTTGCCCATGTCGCAGGCTTCGTGGCTGAGACCTCCCGATTAGAACTTGATCATTACCGCGCCGCTCTCGGGATGTTGAGCCAAAATGTGGCCGCCGTCCGCGGCTTACGAGAGGGGCTTGCGACGGCTCAGGTCACGGCCTTGCTCGCGAGTGTCCGCCATTCGGATCCGACATTGTCCGCGATCGTGTTGCTGGGGCCCCACGGCCACGTCTGGGCTGGGACCGGAAGCCCTCTTTACGACCGTCTGCCGTGGATAAGTCGCCACCTGCCTGCCGCTCGTGCCTCTGGACGCCCGGTTTTTGTCGTGGGGCGCCCACACCAGGTCGACGGGGTTCTTAGTCTTCCCTTGTGGAACGTCGTCTATAAGGCCGGTAGAGTGGAGTTCGCTGTGATGGCGATTCTTCCGTTGGCCGCACAACAGGCCCCCTGGGCACGTCTCGCCTCACCGCAAGGGACGGTTCTCGGGCTTTTGCGACTCGATGACCGTATGGAGAGCCGCTGGCCGACTAATGACCCGTCACTGTATCACCGTAAGATGACGGGGCCCTTGGCCCAGGCGCTGAGCCGCGATCCCCTGGCTTATACGGGCCACTACGAAGGACCCACCATCACCACCAACGGTCGTGATCGTCTCGGCGTCTACCGCCGCTTGCACGGTTACCCCCTTGTGGCCTTTGCTTCTATTCCGGTGTGGGCGGTCGTTGCGAGTTGGTGGCGTCTCGTCCAGGGGCCGATTTTACTCCTGTGCCTCGTTCTCGCGGCGACCTACGCGGTCTATCGTTGGACCTTGCGTCGACAGCTGCGTTGGGAACAGGAACGCCAGCAGGTGGAGGCGCAATTATTCGACGCCAAGGAACGCATCGAGGTCACCTTGCGTTCCATCATGGAGGCGGTCATCGCCACGGATACCGTAGGCCGTATTCAGTATGTGAACGCGACTGCGGAACGGGTCACGGGCTGGACGCAGGCGGAGACGCAAGGGCGATTGCTAAATGAGGTCTTTCCTTGCCTAGACGAGTATAGCGGCGCCCTGCTCGATCCCTTGGGATGCTGCCTCGACGGGCGCCCCGTGGGTCCGGAGGATGCCTTGCTGTTCCGGCGCGATGGGCGGTCTTTGGCGGTGGAGCGGACTGCGGCGCCGATCAGGGGGCATCAGGGCGAGATCACGGGCGTGGTGTTGGTGTTTCGCGACGTCACGGAAAAACGCGTCTTGACCGAGCGCCTCGCTCATCAAGCGACGCATGACCCGCTGACGCAATTACCCAATCGCGCGCTCTACAATAGTCGCCTCGAGAGGGCGATTGCCGAGGCGCGCGAGCACGGGGCCTGTGTCGCCCTGCTCTTCTTGGATTTGGATGGCTTTAAGGGCATAAACGATTCGCTCGGCCACGACATCGGGGACCGAGTTTTGACCCTTATTGCCGAACGTCTTAGGCGCGCCGTGCGAGTCAGCGATACCTTGGCGCGGCTTGGAGGCGACGAATTCGCAATCGTTTTACCGGGGCTCGGACGGCGCTCGGAGGTGCTACCTGTGGTGCAGAAGGTCATGGCGGCCTTCAGTCAGATGATCATAAATCTCCCCGAAGAGATTTTCCTGAGTGCCAGTATCGGCGTTGCCATTTATCCGGACGATAGTGACGATGCCCAAGGGCTGTCGCGGTCGGCGGATGTCGCTATGTATGAAGCGAAGGCGGCCGGCAAAAATACCTACCGGTTTTTCCGAAGCGAGATGCAGGATCGGGCCCGCGGACGTCTGAGTCTCGAAACCCATCTGCACCGGGCCCTGGAGCATAGGGAGTTCCATTTGGTCTACCAGCCGCAAGTGCGTCTCTCCACAAGGCAATTGGCGGGCGTGGAGGTCTTTTTGCGGTGGGCACATCCGACCGACGGACTCAAGTATCCGGGCGAGTTCCTGGGCGTCGCCGAAG
>JAJYPQ010000484.1 GCA_021795255.1 Pseudomonadota bacterium | reverse complement strand
CCCATGGAGAAGGTCGAGGACTTCGTATTGAAGGCGGCCAGGGTGCAGGAAAGCGCCGAGATCGTGCCCTTTCCGGCCAAGCCCGACACGCAGCGGAGGGCCCCATGAAAGGTACCTTTGATAGCACGAATAATGTCCTGGTGCTGTGTTTCTCCGATCAGCCGATCAGCCGCACCGGGGTGCGCGACTGGCACTTGACCGTTTCGACGGACGCCGGAGCACAAAGCGACCCGGACCCGGAAGAGGCTCCTACCCCGCAAATACCCTGAGCGGTCCCACGGCCGCTTGCACGCGCGGGCGCTTCGCGCTAAATTGTCCTCCATTGGGGCGCACCTCGCGCCCGCGCGTGACAGGTTTTGCGACTAGACGTCGCACGGTAGTTAGGGTCAGGAACCCAAAAAGTCGTTTCTTTATGACCTTTTTGGAGACCGCCCGTGGCCCACAAACACGCACCTGCACCTGCACCCCTCGCGCTCCTCGACCCTGACTACCTTTATAAGCAGGGCGAAATCGCAGCGTTCCTCGGAAAATCGCCGGCCTGGTTCGAGCGCGCACGCTGGGCGGGTACTGGCCCCGCATATCTCAAAATCGGCCGCTCCGTTCGCTACAAAGGTTCCCAAGTTATGGAATGGTTGGACGCGCAGTCGCGCAGCTCGACCTCTGATAAGGGGGCCAAATGAGCGCGGTCGGCGCGGTCATGATTCGCGGTCGCGGGGCTGCCTGATGAGCGCCCGCACCGTACGCCGCCGCCTGGCCGCGCTTGCCTTCCGCATCGGGCGCATCTTGCGCGCCATTGGGTTCCCGTCATGAGCGCCGCTGCGCTTCTCGACCGCCTCCAAGGCGTCACAGCGACCGGCCCCGGCCGCTGGGTCGCACGTTGCCCGGCGCATGAGGACAGATCACCAAGCCTGAGTGTCCGTGAATTGCCGGACGGACGTGTTTTGCTCCACGACTTCGGCGGTTGCAGCGTGCATGACGTGTTGGCCGCCATCGGCATGACAATGCGCGACCTTCACCCCGAGCGCCTGGGCGACTTCAAGCGGGAGCGGGCTCCATTCCCGGCAGTTGACGTGTTGCGAACCCTGGGCCATGAGTCGCTTGTGGTCCTGATCTCCGCGAGCGCGGCGGCCAAGGGCGGACCCCTGGACGTGGATAGCCTGGACCGTCTCACGCTGGCGGTACGCCGCATCCGTGAAGCCGTGGACCTTGCGGGGGTGCGCCATGCGACTTGATCATGCTTTTGACAGCATCGACCGGGGTGCTACCTTCCTTGACCGTATGGCCGCACAACGCGGAGCCGTCACAGTTACGGAACCGAAAGCAACCGTCTCGCTCATTCGCGGCGATACGCTCACGCCAGAGCCTATTGACTGGCTGTGGTCGGGCTGGTTGGCGGCGGGAAAGATGCATATCCTCGGCGGACAGGCCGGGACGGGCAAGACCACGATCGCGCTGGCGCTGGCTGCTACGCTCACGACCGGCGGACGCTGGCCGGATGGGAGCAAGGCCCCCGTGGGCAATGTCGTGATCTGGTCCGGCGAAGATGATCCCACGGACACCCTCGTGCCCCGGCTGCGGGCGATGGATGCCGATATGACCCGCGTGCATTTTGTGTCAGGCATGGTGGAAAACGGAAAGCCCAGAAGCTTTGATCCGGCGTCCGACATGGAAATTTTGGCGGTGGCCCTTCAAAAGATCGGCAACGTCCGGCTCCTGATCGTGGACCCCATCGTCAGCGCCATAACGGGCGACTCGCACAAAAACAGCGAGACGCGGCGCGGACTGCAACCGCTTGTGGACCTGGCGGCATCCCTCAAATGCGCCCTTCTCGGAATAACCCACTTCTCTAAAGGAACCCAAGGGCGAGAGCCTATCGACCGCATAACGGGATCGCTGGCGTTCGCGGCACTGGCCCGCGTCGTGTTGGTCTGCGCAAAGGAAACGTCATCTGATGACAAAACATCACGGCGACTGCTGATGCGGGCGAAGTCGAATATAGGGCCGGATGACGGCGGCTTTGCTTACGACCTGCGTCAGAATGAGCTGACGGACTTTCCGGGGGTCTTTACCTCAAGCGTTCAGTGGGGCGAGGCCGTAGAAGGAAGCGCCCGTGAAATCCTGGCGCAAGCCGAGGCGCAACCTGAAGAAGGCGGCGCGTTGTCCGATGCGCAAGACTGGCTACGCGACTTCCTGGCCGAAGGCCCACAACCGCAACGCGAGATCAAGGCGGCGGCGGACGCGCATTGCCACTCATGGGCGACCGTCAAGCGGGCGCAAAAGGTTCTCGGCATTGTGTCTTACCGCGAAGGCGGCATAGGCAAGGCCGGGGCGTGGCACTGGCGTCTGTCGGGCGGTGAAACGCCTAAGGTGCTCACGGAATCCCTAAGGTGCTCAACTCTGAGTGGTGAGCACCTTAGCAAAAATGAGCACCTTAGCGCAGACAATGATGCCGAGGACATCGAATTATGATCCCTCAAACTCTAATCCAAGACGCTACCCGCGACGGGCTGACACTGGCCCCGACCGAGACCGGCACCCTTCGCGTGCATGGTCCCAAGGCCGTCATCGCCAGGTGGGCGCCAACCTTGAAGGCCCACAAGACCGATCTGCTGGCCGAACTGACCAAGACCCAACCCGTTATGGTAATGGAACCCACCGACGCCGAACGGGAGGCCATCGAGTACGCCGAGCGCGTGGCCGCCATCCGGTCGCGCGGGGACGTACCCGTCTCCTACACCTCGACCACCTTTTGCGAGGGATGCGGGCCGGTCCATATTTTCCAGGGAGCCCCGCCTCACGTCACCGCCTGCCCATGGTGCTCCAATCGCGTGCGGGGCCTACGGATCCCGCGCCCGTCCGTTTCTTGCTGCGACTGCCAGCACTTCACCCCTGACCCCATCGGAGATGGCGGTATTGGCTCCTGCGCCAAGAATGGCCCACCACAAGGGCAGATGCCCGCGTATCCCCATGGCAAGCGCCAATGCTCGGATTTTGAATCAAAGGAGCCGTTACAGTGACGGTATCAAACGGCAACAAACGACAGCGGACTTGCACGGATACTCTTGCAACCGAACGGTAACACATTGGGACAAGCGACTCGGAGGCTCCCTTATGAACAGCTGGCGTTTGCTCACCATTATTGACGTGGTACCATTGCGCACTTTCTTGGGCGACGGCTTCCGCTTGGTCTTTTGGGACCTCGCCACCTGGGAGCCGTACGCACTCGACCTTTACCAGCAGGCCACAGCGCGGGCCTTGGAGCGCGAGGCGATCTCCTTCATAAGGGCCTTGGGCGGGCCACCCCTCGACATGACCACCTTGCCCGGCCTTCACATTGCGGCCCTCATTGGTTCCAAAAAGCGCATCCGCAAGCTCGCTCTACCGGCTGGCAACCCGGCCAGCGAACTGGCCCTACGCTAGGCGGCCTGTGCACCTGCCTACCTGCTAAATGCAATCTTTTGTGTTTGTACGGGCCACCTTCCTAGGCATCCCTTTCGCGAAAAAGAAAACGCAGGGGCGCTCTGCGGGCTCCGTGCAGACCCGCTACTCCGTGCCATCCCAGACTGCGGAGCGGTCCCCGCACGCGATAGCGCGCCAAGCTGGACATTCGCCCACCCAGTGTCTATGCCATAAAGAGGGCGCGCTCGCGCCCCCACAAGAAACGCGCACCT
>JAJYPQ010000483.1 GCA_021795255.1 Pseudomonadota bacterium | reverse complement strand
TTAACCCCGTTTGTTGGGGGCACGCCACCGGCTGGCAATGTCGAGCGCGACATTGTAGACATCACGGCCTAGAGTGACCGGGATGTCCCGTCGCACATACGAGAACCGGCGCACGCTTGCTCATTGTTTTACTCGAAGAGCGTGGTAACTTTCGCCAGCACTTCGTCCATGATCGACGCGGGTAGGGTGTCCACCTTACGGGCATGGCGGGCCGCCAAGTCGATCATGCGCGGATGGTCGCAACGCACGACGCCGGTGGTTTTGATACCGGTAATGGGGACCGCGAAGCCCCAGCGACGGGCAAACTCGCCGCCGTTGGTGATCGGCAGGATCACTGGCAGCCCGCTAGCTTCGTTGAACTCGGCAGGCGAGACGACTAGGACAGGACGGTTGCCACTTTGCTCATGCCCAGCGGCCGGGTTGAGCGACACGAGATAGATGTCGCCCCGCTTCATAGCCCCTCCGCCCCATGAAGGAAATCCGCGACTTCAGTCACGGGGAATGGCGTTCAATTGTCCAGGTCGCCCCCAGGGCGGGCCGCACGGCCGGTATTCCCCGCGCGGCATGGTGACTTGACCGAATAAACGAGGGATGGCCGGCGCGAGTCGGAGATCTTGAGACAGACGCACAGGATGCGGATCTTTTGGCGCGATTCGGCAACCGGTGGAACCCGACCGGGAAATCCGTTCGGCCAAAAGCCCGGGCTTTCGTGTAAACCTCCGGCCTGTTTGGTGAATGCGGCATTGCCGTGTTCTCCAGAATAAAGCCTGTGACTTCAGTCGCGGGTGGGTTTACAACAATTCACTGCCTGTGGCGGGCGCATCGACCCACTCACGTTCCTCGGCCGGTTGCGGTTGCGAATAGTCCGAGGCGGCCAGCAACTCCGCAAGCGTGGAGCGCGATCGCGGATTGGGATTGATCATGAGGCAGCCGCGATCGACAGCAATGCCGATCATCGCGCCGGCTTGCAGGTGCAGTTGGTCAAGGAAGGCGGGCGGCACGGCCAACATGATTGAGCCACCGACCTTACGTAGATTGGTTGTGTGCATGATGTGCCTCCGATGGTGTGAGGTTATACAGAAGTAAAACTTCAGTTGTTTTGGCCCGCAAGCCATGTTATGAACTCCACCACAATTCCGTCAAAGTCGCGCTGCTGCAGCGCCTGGGTCACTGAATGCCTATCGAATCCCGCCACCTGGCGCCCGCGCCCTCCGCAATGCTCCACGAGGATGCGTGGTCCGTTACCTACACCGACGCCTTGTGGCTGTTACCTCAGGATGCGCGCAAAAGCGCCGGGAGCCGGCTCACTTGGTGCACGATGATGAAGCGTCCACCGCCTTTCGCGATGCGTGCGTCCCACTTGTGCATACGCGCGAGATAGCGTGCGGGGTTCATATTCTCGCCACGAGATTTTATGACATTGACCGCGAACACGGAGACTCCGTTCAAGGGTAAGGCGATATGCCGAAGGGCGCCTGGCGGAAGGTCCTGACGCATGTCGGAGATAACGATGATCTCCTTGGTTGGCACCGGGATGCCCCGTAAGAAATAAGCGGCCTCAAGGAGTGCGCCGCTAATGTCGGTGTAGGCCGTGCCGGGGCGGTGCGCCATGGTCTTTACGAAGGACGTGATCCGCGCTGCCATTGCTCGTTTCTCGGCATCGGCTTGGGCCGGCCGGTGCGATAGGGTTATCGCGGCCACGCGATCTTTGTTGGTGAAGCTCAGGCTTGTGATGCGCGCCACTGCGATGGTGTCGCCGGGCTCCAGTGTGCCCAGGAGATAGCGAATGATGCGCGCAGCCTTCGGAACCGCGTGGATGTAGGATCCGGACGTATCAACGAGCACATAGACGGCGCGGCCATGTGGGCCGGCCGCGCATCCTGACAGGAATAAGGCCAATAAGAGGGGCGATAAAAGACGCTTCATCCGCGCGACTCTGGGCGCGCGAGACTTGCTGTCCGCTGGCGCTCCACGGCCGCAAGCCACGATTTTTCGATGACGAGCGGTAGGAAGATGATGATGTCGTAGATGGCATTTATCGCCGTGCCGAGATGGTAAACGAGACGTCCGGTGATATGCAATGCGAGACTCCCCAGATTGAGCAGGCCCACGAGGGCCATGCCACCCACGGTACGCGCCGAATAGATGAACGACTCCAGCGGGATCGCGACGAACGCCAAGGCGAAAGGCAGGATAAACCCAAGAACCATCTGGCCCGCAGTGGGGATCCACGAATTGATGGACAAAACGCTCATATGAGCGTGAGACGTAAGCGATGCCGCAAGGGCCTCGTTGTCGACCGCAAGTTGCTCGCGCAAGAGCGCAAGCGCCGCCTCGATGCCGGCCATGATAAGCAGGAGGAGGAGCGCTGCGGCCATGAATCGTCGCCGTATTCTTTCGCTCATGTGCGCGATCCGAGGAAAGAGGTGGGTAATACGCACAGACTCCATGAAGAAAAGCCCCATCGTGGCTTCGATCAGGATGATCACGAGCGCGGCTACGTCCGCCGTCCGAAAACTGCCGATGTAGCTGCCTCCACCCACCATCTCTGACATCGGTAACGCAATCAAATGGAAATTGATGACAGTCCCGCCGAGCGCCACACAGAGGACAAAGAGCGACACAAAAAGTTGTACTAAGGCCGACGAGGCCAGCATGCTCTGGATCGCATCGGTCTTCTTTGCGAGCTGCTCATATCGGTCCATGTAGGCGTCCATGGCGCCGGCGCGCTCTGTCAAATGGGCGAGGCGCTTGTCAACGGACTTGAGCGTGGTATCTACGGAGCGCCAAAAGGGCAATGTGCGCGATAATTTCTTATGCCGCTCCAAGACGGCGTTGCGATATTCGCCAAGCGCGCGCTCCTGACCTTTCGCGACAATGGCTTTCAGGCTCCCCACTACCTCCTCAACGACGCGATCCGGCCCTGGCTTTATCTTAAGGAGTGGCGTCACTGCGCGCACCCATTCTGGAGGCGCGGGAGGGATGTCGCGAGACTGCTGGTAATCCTCCTCTATGACTGTGATCTCATCCAAGAGTTTTCGCTGAAGGACAGGGAAGCCTTGCAGATCGCGCCGCAAAATGGCATCCACACGCTCGAATTCACGCTCGATGTGTTGGCCCACATCCTCTTTCCCTTGCGCGACAAGGACCACCTTGTTCCGTTCCCTAAGATCGGCGGCAGTTTTGCGCAACATATGGCTCCCGAGCCGAAAAGGGCGGCTTAAGGCGCGAGTCGAGATCGTCACGGCCGCTTGGATGGGGCCGCGCGCCAGATATAGGCAGGCGAGCAAGAGGATCGCTGCACCGCCTGTCATCCATGGATGCAGGTTCCCGTAGTGGGCCACGATTGACATTGGGTCTCCCTCATGTTTATGGCGAGCGCGTATGAATCTCTTTATAGATCGACACGGGCAGACTCCACCATAGTGAACTGACAAAACCGCAGGACCAGGGGATATACGGAAGGCTTAGAATTGAGGAAATGGAATAATACAATCATGTAATGGATTGTCGTTTAAGAGGAAATTGTGCAGTTATGAGGCGATGGGGTTTAGGCGCAGTGTGGCCCAGCCTATCCGGCCCCCGGACTGCCCCCACACGAGGGATAGGGGGTCCCCGATCCCCCGCTGCCCGGGGCGGGGGTGCCACCCCCGGTCGGGGCGGTCCCGGGGACCGC
>JAJYPQ010000482.1 GCA_021795255.1 Pseudomonadota bacterium | reverse complement strand
TGAGCCGGCCGTCTGCCCCGCGTATGGCGGGGATGGGCCGCCCAAGCCCTTGGCGGTTTCCAGCCATTCGGCGATCACGTCTTCGGTGCGGACAACTGCCTCTTGATACGTAGCGCCATCCGCCATGCACCCCCCAAACCCTATAGCCCCTCCGGCTTCGCCTTGGGCGCCTCCAGGCGCAAAGCCTTTCGTAAGCCCTTTACGGGCGCCGGCACGGCCCCCTTGCCTGCAGATTTTGTTACACCGGGAATTGCCCAGGTCAGTTCCTTCTTGCCCTTTTGATTCAGGAGGCCTGGATTCGCCGCCCACGCGGTTTCGATCAAGAAGCGTTCGAGCTCGGCGATCTTGTGTGAGGCGGTATCCGGTCGGGGCGCGACGAGAAAAAAGAGCAACGCCGCTCCGGCCTTGTAATGCGCGATGGCCTCCTGGTACTTGGCGATCTTGTGGGGCGTGAAGCATTCGTGGGCAAAGTCGTTCGTGGTCTTGCCCACATACCAGGGGGCTATGCCGCCTTTCCCGGCCCTTACAGCAAAGACATAACAACCGATGCGCTCCCCGGTCTTCGCGGTCTTCCAGAACGCCTCGAGCTTAGCGGTATCGATGATTTTCCCGCCATTGAGTTTTTTTACAGGGACCTTGATTGGTCCCTTTACTGAAAAATTCGTCAGGGCGTTGCTGGTTTTACTCTTCGATTGTGCCGCCACGGTTTACTCCTCCCTTGTTTGACTATCGTTCAGTTCCCCGCTCTCGGCGAGTGTACCGGAAAATGAGGCGCAGAGCAGCGTGTCCGGTTTTAACGAAACTGGGCTGGTTTACCGGCCCCATTCGCCGCTTGCGTTTTGGTTGGACTTCTTAGAATACCCGGAGATCATCTATTTTCGGGAGGACTATGAATCTCGACACGCTCCCCTACCCCTACCGCATCGCCCGCCATCCGGCTTTCGCCCCGATTCGGGACGAGATGATGCCCTATCTTGCTGACTTGATGGAGCCTGCGTTTTTTCCGTCCCTCGACCGACTGTTCGACCGTCTCACAGGACGCGACTCGTCACCAGTGGGCCGTGCGTTCCAAGAACGATTCGGGGATCTCCTGTGCACGGGCGCTGGTTTTGCCGCCGGCGGCGTCAAAGCCCTCTTTCTCGCCCAGTGGTGGCTGCGTCATTCCGGGATTTTGATCGAGGTCATGCCTGGGCTTGCGCAGTCTTTACTCAATACCGACTTCGATAAGGTCCCCGCGAGCTATTTTCGCCTGCCGTACCCGGCCGTCTTTGTGCAGTTGCCACCATTGGCCGACGTCGTGCTGCGTGAAGATGCACCGCCGTATCGGGATTATCCCATAGACGGGGTGTTTCTGACCGAATCACCGGCGCTCACCCGCGCCGAACTCGAGACATACCGTCGCGGGCCAGAACCGATGCATCGGACACCGCCCTGCGAGGACACACACTTTCGGGAGGTCGCCTTTACCTTCCACGGGTCACCGGCCGCCATCGGCGCAGAGGTCACGGATGATGCCGTCTTCATGGGAAGCCTCATCCTGCCTTGCCACAACGAAACCCTGACCCTGCCGGATGCGGTGCGCTTTTCGCGCGATGTGCGGCGTGCCCACTACGGCGCCAGGGCCGAACCCGTGACGAACGACACTGTCACCGCGCAGACGGTCGTCGCGCTCTCGCATGTCGCCAAAGTCATGCTCTACATGTCGATGGCCGACTGCCGGCCGGTGACGGAGCGCGCTTACTCTGAAGCGATCGCGCAGGCGCAACAGAAGAAGAACCCGGCCAAGCGCGACCGGGCCTTGCGCCACGCGGACCGCCTGTACGACCGCATCGTGATCGACGACCGTTCCGTGCCGGCCGAGGCCTTGGGCGGCTCAGTGGAGGCGGCCCGTCGCAGCCCGCGCGGTCATTGGCGCCGCGGGCATTTCCATACCGTCCTCCATGGTGAAGGCCGACGGGATCGTCGCCTTCAATGGTTCAGGCCCACCCTAATCGCCGGGACTGGTTCAAGAAGGCCTCAGCCCGTTTACCAGGTCGGCAAACACTCTCGTCTCGGGTGATGGCGGCCGTCATTGCGTTTTTCAGCGTTCCGATAGGCTGGTTATGACCGCAACAACGATAAGGAGCTTTCATTGAGCTTGCTGGCCGAGACATATCCGCTCACGCTATCGGTGGAGCCGGCCCGTTCCATGTCGGACCGCCCCGTGGTCGCTCTCACTGACGAAATTTCCCAACTGTTGGGCAAGGGCTGTGTCGTGGCCGTGGGCGTCAGCGGTGGCAAAGACTCCCAGGCTTGCGCAATTGCGGTCGACCGACATCTGAATGCCATCGGCCATACCGGGCCGCGCGTTCTGATCCATGCAGACCTCGGCCGCGTCGAATGGCGCGATAGCCTGCCTACCTGCGAACGCCTGGCGGCGCATTTGGGATGGGAACTGATGGTCGTGCGGCGCCCGGCCGGCGACATGCTCGCGCGCTGGCAGGGCCGGTGGGCGAATAACCTCAAACGATACCAGGATTTGTCTTGCGTGCGGCTCATTCTCCCCTGGAGCACGCCCAGCATGCGGTTCTGCACCTCGGAGCTCAAGGTTGACGTGATCACGCGGGCGCTCAAGAAGCGCTTCCCCGCGCACGATATCGTGAACGTGGCCGGGATTCGGCGGCAAGAAAGTGCGTCTCGAAAAAAGATGCCGATCGCGGCACCCCAGGCCAAACTGGCACGTAAAGGACGGGCCGGATTCACGTGGAACGCGATTATTGAGTGGGATATCGACGAGGTGTTCGCCTGCATCGCGGCGGCCGGGCTCGATTTGCACGAGGCGTACACACGCTACGGCGCGAGCCGCGTGAGCTGCGCCCTATGTATTATGAGTTCAGGACCCGATCTCGCCGCCGGCGCCTCTTGTCCTGACAACACCGAAGTCTATCGCGCCATGGTGGAGATCGAAGTCACTTCCACCTTCGCCTTCCAAGGGAATCGCTGGTTGGCGGATGTGGCCCCCGACCTTTTGTCACCGGATTTGCGCCAACGTGTAGCCTGGGCCAAAGAGGCCGCACAGCGGCGCCAGGCCATCGAAGCCGAGATTCCCTCTCACCTCCTCTACACAGCCGGCTGGCCCACGGTAATGCCGACCGACGCGGAAGCGGCCCTGATTGCTAGTGTCCGCCAGCGGGTTTCCCAACTTCTTGCCATCGATGCGGACTATCTCACCCCAGAATCCGTCAAGGCGCGATATGCCGAGCTGATGGCGCGGAGCGCGCCCCAAGCAGAGTTTGCGTTTCCCGCAGACGCCCTATGATCACAACAAGCCATCGTAAAGGATCCGTCATGCCTATTCGCTTATCGCGATTCGATCTACCGGACACTAAAACGCGGTGCCCATTGGAAACATGCGTCTACAACGTCGACAAAACGTGCCCCGGACCCCGGCGCATGCGGCGCAATTCCGACGCCAACTGCCATACTCTGCCCATCCTCTATATCTTGATGCGCTTCCGCTTGGAGGATAACGGGGTTCGCGTCTTTCGTCCTGACGCCAAGGAGCGTATAGCCATGGACCGGAAAGGTGACGGAATCCACGGGGCGGGCTGGTATTGGAAAAAAGGCAAGATTTGCAATGGCCCGTATCGCAGCGAGACCGCGGCTTGCGAAGGTGCTCGCGTCTATCTGGGCGGGC
>JAJYPQ010000481.1 GCA_021795255.1 Pseudomonadota bacterium | reverse complement strand
GGGCCCGGACGCGGCGTCAATAATGATCCTGGCTTCCATGAATGTGACGGCGTGACCCGAAAGGCGCACGCGACCGCCATCAAGCACACATGTAATAGCGCCGCCCCTCTTAGATAGCTGTCTCGCGTACATGGAATCTTTATGTAAAATTTTTGCCCAGTAGGGAGCTAGCGCACAATGCACGGACCCGGTAACCGGATCCTCGGAAACACCAAATTTCGGCGCAAAAAAGCGACTGACAAAATCCGCCTCCGTCCCTCGTGCCGTAATTGCCACGCCCCGTAAATCGAGTTGCGCCAAAAATTGGTAATCGGGGCGAACGCTGCAGATCTTCTCTTCGTTATCAAATACCACGATATAGTCATCTCCCGCGAGAATCGCTGCGGGCTCTTGTGTAAGTCTCAAGCCTTGCCGCAATGCATTCGGCATTTCAACCGGATGGGTCGGACAGGTCGGAAAATCCATAGTGAGCCCATTGCCGTCTTTGGTCACATGCAGATCACCACTACGGGTTTCGAAGGTGATCTCATTGCCCTGAAATCCCCGTTCCTGAAAGAGGACATGTGCTGTTGCTAAGGTGGCGTGGCCGCACAAATCCACTTCAGCCACCGGTGTGAACCAGCGTAAATGGAATGTGCTAGAGTTTTCTGCCGGGATATAAAAGGCGGTCTCAGAGAGATTATTTTCTTCAGCAATGGCTTGCATAACCGCATCGGGGAGCCACCGGTCCAGAGGAATAACGGCCGCCGGGTTACCAGAAAAAACCCGGTGACTAAAGGCATCGACCTGATACTGCACCAGTGTCACGGTATTCATCTTTTGAGAAACCACGTCATTTGTACCTCACCCACATAATCTGCTTCCATTCGAACAGCATCTGGCTCCAGTGCGAAATCCACGAAACCCAGCGACCGATACAGCGCTCGGGCCCGATGGTTTCGCTCCAGAACAGTCAGGTGAATGGACCGTAAGTCATCGATCTCCTCTGCCCAGGAGAGCACCGCCCGCAAAAGCGACCTACCGACGCCCCGGCCGGCCGCCTCCGGAACAACAAACATGCGAAAAAGTAGCGCCTTATGCCGCAACTTCAGACCACGATCTCGCTCCAGACTGACAATCCCGACTAGGACATTTTTCTCGAAAGCACCTAAGGTAAAGCTATCTTTCTCTCCTCGCGTGGGGATACCCGCGGGAACATCGTCTCCTGCAGCTGTGCGGAAATACTGCGCATGTCGTTGCAAGGCGTCCTGCCAGAGTACGCGGTAAGCGCAATCGTCCTCCTGCCGTAATTCCCGAACAAGCGGAGCGCAGATCATGTCTTCGCCCTTATCTGACGCGCTAAGGGGAGTTTTCCGCCAAGCCCCAATCATCCGTTCACGTTCGGCATGAAGTGCTTCAGTACGGCATTGGACCGCCCTCAAAACACTGCTGGGTGCATCTTCCGGCTTACCGGCTTGGAAAGGTGGCTCCGGCGCATATTCCATGGCAAGCTGAATTTCCTCGGCCGCAGTCTCGCCGCGCAAGGCTTTGACCAGAGTAAGGCCAAAGTCTATCCCGGCCGTGACACCGCCACCTGTGATCAGCTTACCGTCGCAAACCACGCGCTCCCGGACGGGTATGGCGCCACACTTGCTGAGGAGATCGTGATAACGCCAATGGGTCGTCGCGCGCCGTCCGGCGAGTAATCCCGCCGCACCGAGTAACAGAGCCCCAGTGCATACAGAGGTGACGAACTGCGCCGTTGACGCTTGGCGCCGTACCCAGCTTAGGCATTCCTCGTCCCCCAATAGCCCATTAATACCGATCCCTCCGGGTATACAGAGCACGTCCACCGGCGGCTCATAGTCGAGGGTAGCCGTCGGCTGAAAGAACATGCCCGCTGAACACGCCAAGGGCTCGCGCGTTTTCCAGAAAAGATGCACCTCACAATCCGGTAGCGTACTAAAAATCTCATAAGGTCCTGCCAAATCCAGGAGCTGGAGGCCCGGGAAGACCAAAAAACCGACGCGAATCGTCATTCGGGATGATCCTTTTTGCCATCTTTCAAACGGGCCAAAACGTATTCAGACATGGCCCTGGAGTCAGGCTGGTTTTGCTGCTCCAAGTGGGTGACGACACTGTCACGGTTGCAAAGCGGCTGGTTCTGGCTGACCTTCCACTTACCGACCCAGCGGGAGATGGGGATTTCTATGCCTACCACCTGCCCGATGAGCCGCTCCGTGAAATCCGAGGGCGCGTCATCCACATGCCAGGGCTGGGTAAGACCCCTCTCCTGCTGCGCCGTCAAGGCGACCATCTGTTGTCGTATCCAATCGGGATCGTCTCTGACCTGCAGCGGACCGTGGGCGTGGACGATGGCGTAGTTCCAGGTCGGCACTACTTTGTCGGTTCCCGCCTTGGTCGCATACCAAGAAGGGCTTATGTAGTGTTGTGGCCCCTGAAAGATGACCATCACTTCGCCATCCGGGGATGCCTCCTGCCACAGCGGGTTGGCGCGCGCTACATGTCCCTGCAGAACCGGTTGGGGTCCTTCTCCGGGTACGAGGTACAGGGGAATATGATTCGCCTCGAGACCATTACTGCCGATACTGACCAATGTCGCGAGGGGATAACGCTGAATCAATGCCCGCAAGATTTCCGGGCGGGCTTCTACAAACGCTTCAGGGCCATACATAGTCCGTCTCCACGCTACTCCCTGTTCGGCGCCGCGAACGTACTTACGCACAAGGCACCAGCCGGCGGGCGCGCGTCAATAGGGCAGTGCCGATACTCCGATAGCGTTCGCAGATTCCTCATACCCGCGATCAAATCCGGCCAGGGCTCTGCCCACACATCCGGATAGGTCATCTCGCCGTCATGACTAGTCCGATAGGCCAAATTCTCCCGTTCGGGCGTGAATTCACAGTGGATACCAGGCTTGCTGTTACCGCGCGCATCACAGCGATACCAGCCCAGGTCATCTAACCACACGGCGGTGAAGCCATGTATACAGTAGGGCGGACGGGGACCATCGTACGTCAGTCGTTGATAACAGAATCCCGCCGGAATTCGGTTCGCGCGCCATAAGGCGACCAACAAGTGACTCTTGGCCGTGCATAAGCCGGTACCGGCACGCAGCACATCAGATGCCCTCCAGACCACCTCCTCACGACGAAAATCAATACTGTGTTCGATTCGATCCCGCACCCAATCAAAGCAGTTTTTGGCCGTTAGGAGCGGCGTCTGACTGGATAAAGAGGCTCCCAGGGCCTGAATCTGCGGATTGTCGCCATCAACGACCTCCGTATTCATAAGAAAATCCGCTACAAGCGGAGGATACCGGCCCACACTCCCTCCCTCGCCCCCATCGGCGCCTTCTCTGCGGGAAATTTCCCGATACATAAAGCTCGCAACCCGCGATTCTGCGTACGAATGACTTTGATCTATAGGGCAGCGTCTAGCGTAGCATTACCTCCTATCGCCATCAAAAGTTCCGCCTCCCACGCACCCATACCACCCCCATCTGTCGTGACGCGATTGAAAAAGTACGGGACCTGCGCCCCCTATTCCGTCCTGACCCATCTCCCGGTCCACAACCCGTGTGGCGCAGCACCTGGTAGCAAAACGCGCCGCAACTCCAGGGCGTCTTGCGCTCTCATGCGCCAGACGCTTTGTGAAGGCCGGCAACGCCGTCGGCATA
>JAJYPQ010000480.1 GCA_021795255.1 Pseudomonadota bacterium | reverse complement strand
GTAACAGCATTTCCTGGTCCCAGTGCACCCAAAACACCGCGTTCGTCAGCGCGCTTACAAGCCCGGACGGCGGAGCCGCGAGTATCAGTTTACGAGTCGTCTGTGGCCGTGAATGCTCATGAGTACGCCCAGACCTGCCATGATGATGATAAGCGACGTGCCCCCGTAACTCAGAAGCGGCAACGGTACGCCCACTACCGGCAGGATCCCCGCTACCATTCCCATATTGATGAAGACGTCGAAGAAAAATAGGATGGAAAGTGATCCCGCTAGGAGACGAGAGTAGCTGTCTTGGGCTGCGAATGCGATGCGCAGGCCCCGGTAGACGATAAAGAGATAGAGTCCTAGCAGCGCCAAATTGCCAAAAAGCCCGAATTCCTGACAAAAGACCGCGAACGCGAAGTCCGTAGTACTATCGGGCAGGAAGTGGAGGTGGGCTTGGCTGCTGTGTAGCCAGCCCTGCCCAAAAAGACCCCCGGACCCGACCGCGATCATGGCTTGGATCGCGTGATACCCAGCGCCCAGAGGATCTGCCTCGGGGTGGAAGAGTATAAAGATGCGTTGCCGTTGATAGTGATGCATATGGGCCCACAAAATGGGTGCTGCCGCGAGCCCCAGAAGTGTCACCCCGAGGATCGTCCACCAACTCATGCCGGCCAAAAACAAGACGATGATCCCCGACAACAAAACGATAAGCGCAGTCCCGAGATCGGGTTCTTTGGCGATCAAGAGTACCGGAAGCAACAAGAGCAACGTGGCGCCTGCGATGTGCCAGATCCGCGGCGGGAGGCTGTAACGTGAAAAAAACCATGCCAACATCATGGGGACGGACAGCTTCATGAACTCCGAGGGCTGTATCGACATCGGCCCCAAGGCAATCCACCGCCGAGCCCCGAAACGCACGACGCCTACGGCGAGCACCCCGATGAGTCCGAGTACGCCGACCACGAATAAAGGGACGGACCATCGGCGGTAGCTATCGGGCGAGATTTGGGCGACGCCCACCATGACCCCAAAGCCGATCGCAAGCCGGACTGCGTCACTTAAGGCAAAACGCAGGTTATCGCCGCTCGCACTGTAGAGCACGATCAGGCTCACGGCCGCCAGAATAAAGAGTGCCGTCATTAAGGGTTTGTCGAGATGCCAGCGTTCGAATATGGTCATGGGTGGGTCCTTGCCAGGGCGACCTGGGCCTGTGCCTGGTTCTGAGGGAGCGCATGGACATGACCCAGGAGATAGAAGTTCATGAGGGCGCGGGCGATAGGGGCCGCAGCGAGCGCCCCGAAGCCCGCGTGCTCGACGATGACGGCAATTGCGATTCGTGGATTAGGTATGGGCGCCATGGCGATGAACAAGGCGTCCGAACGTACATGCTTGCCTCTGAAGCCCGGTGAGACATTCCACAATTGCGCGGTACCGGTCTTGCCTGCGACCTTGTAGGGCAGGTGATAGGCAATGCCGCGCGCCGTTCCGTGCGGACCTTCTACCACTTGGGTCATGTCGCGAATCAGGATCTTCAGGCTGTCTTTGCGGCGTCGCGGTATAGGAGGAAAGGCATGCGGTTTGATGTAGCGCACGCGGTGCGTTACTGGGTTCACGATCCCGTGTACGACCTCGGGGCGCATCCGCACGCCGTGGTTGGCAAGGGCCGCGACCGCGTCGGCGAGTTGTAGCGGCGTCACGAGCAAAGGACCCTGCCCGATGCCCGTGATGACCGTTTGGCCCGGGTACCAGGGCTGCTTGGTGGACTTGATCCAGGCAGCGGTCGGGACGAGGCCGCGGTACTCGCCCGGGAGATCGATGCCAGTACGATGCCCAAAACCGAAATAGCTTAGGTAGCGGGCCATACGTTCTATGCCCTGCTTAAAGGCTAGGCGGTAAAAAAAGACGTCGCATGACTCCTCAATCGCCTTTTTGAGGTCTACGCGTCCCATTCCCAGGGGCTTCCAGCAGTGAAACAGGTGCGTGCTGTGAGGCAAGTGATAGTAGCCGGGACACAAGATGTGCTTATGGGGATGGAACCACTTCGCCTGGAGGGCCGCGTAGGCGTAAAACGGTTTGATCGTGGAGCCGGGGGGATAGAGGCCGTTTAGCGCCCGGTCGTCTAGCGGGCCGTTCGGGTTGGTGGCAAGCGCTTTGTAGGCCTTCTCGCCTATGCCCTCAACAAATGGATTCGGGTCATATATGGGGCTACTGATCAGGGTCAGCACGGCACCAGTGCGGGGATTCAAGGCCACCACGCTGCCTGGTCGATTATCGAGCATTTGCTCGCCGATCGCTTGCATCTGGGCGTCGATATTGAGGTAGAGATTGTGTCCGGCATGCGGCAAAATGCGCCGCAACACCTTGACTGCGCGTCCCTCGGCGTTCATTTCGACGTCCTTAAACCCTATTCGGCCCATGAGCTCTTTTTGGTAACTGCGCTCGACACCGAACTGGCCTATGTGCCGATACCCGAAGTAGCGCGCGGCCCGTGAACCCCGCTCCTCGCCTGGCGTGATGCGGCTTACATAACCGATCGCGTCCACCGCAAGGCCGCCTAAGGGGTAATCACGCCGCAGCCGAGCGTGTAAAGCGGCACCTTTGAGGCGAGTCAGGTTGACCGCAATGCGCGCCGCTTCGGCCTCGCTCAAGTGGGCGCGCAGAGTGACGCTCTGGAAGGGCTTATGTTGCGCGAGCCGTCGGCGGAAATCGTGAAGGTCGCGTTTATTGAGGGCAATGAGGGTTTTGAGTTTTCCCAGCAATCGGGCCATGTTGGGAACGTGATCGGGGACGACCTGCAAGGTAAAGACCGGAAAGTCCTCGGCCAGCACGACGCCGTTGCGGTCCAGGATCATCCCGCGCGCGGGTTGGATCGGAACGGGGCTGATCCGATTATTCTCGGCGAGGGTAGCGTAGTAGTGGTGCCGGATCACTTCGAGGTAGGTGAGCCGCGCGAGGAGCGCGGTTATGAGTACGGCGCCCAAGATCATGGCGACCAGTGTTCGGGTTTCGAATAGTCGGATTTCTTTCGTGTCGTTCTTTAGTGGGATGCGATGCATGGGCTAGCTAATCTTGGCGCGTCGGCGCACCTCCCGGAGTACGGTGAACAAGAACGGCCACAGGATCAGGTTTGCAATCATAGGCGCGGTATCGCTCCAAATCGGCGTGGTTCCTTGCGCAAGGGATTTCACCATGAGGACCACCAGATCACTGAGCGCGATCAGGACGGCTACGGCCAGGGATTGCTGCCAGCGCGGGAAGACGCGCAGCCGAAGCGTAAAGCGCAGCGTAAGGAACGCCAAAAGCGCCTTAGCCAAGGCTTGCTCGCCTAAGAGCGAGCCGTAGAGTCCGTCTAGGACGAGGCCCAATACCCAGGCGCTGCCCACGCCGATGCGCTCGGGGATGGCTAGGCACCAGTACACCAAAACCAGGGCAACCCAGTCGGGTCGTAGAATGCCCATGGCGCGCGGGAGAGGAAGCAGGTTAAGCAGTATCCCGATTGCGAATGTCGCCACGATCGTGGCGCGCTGGCCCAATGTGAATGAACTATCCACCGATAGGCCCTCTCTTCGGTATCGGTTTTTTGGGCCACAGTAGAAGCACGTGCGTGTGGTAGTTGAGCCTAGCCAGCGCCACGGCGCGAACCTTGAGAAAAGCCAGGTTCGGGTTACTTGTCACCTCGGTGACTCGGGCCACTG
>JAJYPQ010000479.1 GCA_021795255.1 Pseudomonadota bacterium | reverse complement strand
TGGCCGACCCGAAATTCCTGGTGCAGGCGATTGATCACTTGATCCTCAATTCGCTCCACATCTTGACAGAACAACCTGCTGCTGGTGGTCGGAGCCTTTGGGTTCAGGTCCAGGGCGGTGAAGAGTACATTGAGATGTGGATAGAAGACAGCGGCCCGGGCCTGCCGGACGAGGTCCGCGAACGACTCTTTGAGCCGTTGACAACAAGCCGCACAAGCGGAATGGGGCTCGGACTGGCTATCGCGCACGCTCTCGCGAGCGCTGCGGGGGCCCAACTCACCCTGGGACACACGGGCGCTACCGGCACCCGTTTCGTGCTGAAGTTTCAGGCAGCCTAGACACCCACCACAACTCATTTTCATGGACTAATGAAGGCCAGTATGCCGCATGACAACTCTTAAACGGACTCTGTCTTTGCTCTGCGTGGACGTCGATGTCGTTCCAATCTCAAAGGTTTGCCGGGCTGAGGGGCTCGCGATCGAGATCCAAGATGCAAACTGGTCACCCGCCCTGCGTACCCGATTGCAGGACGCCGCCCTCGATGCCATCGTCGTGAGCGCTGCAACTTTCGCTAAGTTGAGCGATGGACCGCTTGTTATGGGGTTACGTCCGGTTTTGGTGCTGTGTGAGGAACCGGCCCCCGCTGAGGCGGCCCGGGCAATCCGCTGGGGCGCCCTCGATTACTTGGAGCGTAAGGACGAGCAGCGTTTGGCGGCGCGCTTACATGGCCTGGTATTGGCGCAGACAGATAAGGACCTTCTGACGGAGGCCCTTTCCTATATGGAGGAGTCCCTTCTCATAGCCCGCGCGCGATCGGCCGATGGCTACGACATCCTGTACCGCAATCCGGCCTGCGCGCGGCGCATGGGGCATAACGGGACAGGCGGCAAAGACCGACTTCTTTGCTTGACCCCGGGACCGCGTACCGATATGCGCCGGATCGACGAGATTCGACACGAGATGAGGGCCGGTCATCCAGTGCGCGCGGAACTTATCGACTATCGGCCGGATGGAGAAATGATCTGGACGGATTTTTCCGCAACCCCCTTGTCGAATCCCGACTATTGGATCGCTGTGTCGCGAGACGTGACTAGACGCCATGAGTCTGAGGACAGCGCCCAGCGTTTACGTGAGTTGCTTATAAAATCCCAAAAACATGAGAACACAGCCGTTTTGGCCGCTGGTATCGCGCATGATTTCAACAATATTTTAACGGGTATCGTGGGGAGTGCGGAGCTAGCGCGCATGGCTTTGCCGCCGGGGCACGCCGTACTCGCAGACATAGAAACTATTATTCAGGCCTCGCAGCGCGCCGCCGAGCTCAACCGTGAGCTTCTCGAGTTCGCCGGGCCCGGGAAGGGCTCTTTGGAGGTGGTCTATTTGAATAGCATGGTAACGACTATGCTGGTCATCCTTCGCTCCCAGATGCAGAAATCCATTGTCGTGCGAAAAGCGCTGCGCCCGGATGTGCCCCCTATAGAGGCCGATCCGGCTGAGATTCAGCAAATCATGTTGAATCTGTGCTTAAACGCAAGCGAAGCCATGGCCGATTCCGGGGGAATTTTGTCAATTACAACCGATCGCACGAACGTCGAGGACGAGGATCGACGGAAGTTCGCGTATGGCTGGCCCCAAATCGGGCCCCATGCGGTGTTCGAGGTGACTGATACGGGCCGGGGCATGGACGCGACCCTGAAGGAGCGGATTTTTGAACCCTTCTTTACGACCAAGGAAGGTGCGCGCGGAGTCGGTTTGAGCGTCGTCCTGAGCATCATCAAGGCCTACAGGGGCGGCATAGATATAGATACGGAACCCGGGAGAGGCACTACGGTTCGCGTAATCCTTCCGGCGGCACCCGAACGCGAACGACGCAGCGTGCCGGAGATTCGTCTCCGGGCTCCGGCCAAACACCAAACCATCTTGTTTGTGGACGACGAAGAGATGTTGCGTTCGCTTGCCCAGCGCGCCCTGGAACCGCTCGGTTACCGCGTGCTGGTCGCCCCAGACGGCCTGGAGGCCGTGCGGGTATTCCGGGAAAACATGGCGAGTCTCGATCTTGTTATCCTTGATCTGTCGATGCCGAGAAAGGGCGGGGAGGACGCATTCAAGGAGATGCAGGCCTTGGACGGGCGGATCCCGGTTTTGTTGTGCTGTGGATACGACGAAGGTAGCGCCCAGCAAAAAACGAGTGGATCGCGATTTGCCGGATATCTATCGAAACCGTTTGGCGTGGGGACCCTGATTGATAAAGTACGAAGCACGCTCGACAAGACAAGTAGCTAGAAATTTTCTAGCTACTTAGAAATTAACGGCCTTGTCCGACCTACGTCCGATAATAGGGCTCGTGCGCGTTTGTACAATGACCCCTGCGATTAAACGGATAGAACCAAGATGGGGCCGGATGAGAGCCGTGGAAAGGTTGGGGGGACGGGGTTCGATTGGCTCATGCAAATCGCCTATCTTGCCGGAAAATCTCTGGACCTGGACGAGGCCCTTCCGGCGACCCTCGTGGCCATGGCCGAGCTCATCCCCGCAGAGCATGTAGTGGTGTTGCAGCTCGAGAACGATGTTATGGATGTGCGGGCACGCTGGTCCCGGCCGGGTGCGGTCGCGACCGTTGAGACCTGTGCGTTCAAGCGGTCGCCGGAGCTTAGCCTGTGCGACCGTGACGTCATCCATGCGCGGTCCGCAGATGAGATTCCTCAACTCCCCTACCTGAGGAAGGGTGACCCGCAGCCGGACGGAGGTGTGGTGGCGTTGACGATCCCGCTTGCCGTGGACTACGTCTGTGTCGGGCGGCTCGACTTCGTTCGAGACGGGGCTGGCGAGAGTTTTTCCCCCTGGGAGCAGCATTTCGCTCAAGCCTGCGGTCGGATCTTGGCCTTGAGCCTTCGCAACGGGGCTGAATATGCACGTGTAGCGTGGCTTGCGGAGCATGACCCCTTGACAGGGATTGGGAATCGGCGGAATTTTGACATGGCGCTAAACAGGGAGCTTGCACGCGCCGAGCGCTACCGTCGCGATGTTTCGTTGTTATTAATTGATTTGGATGATTTTAAAGAGGCGAATACACACCTTGGGCTTTCCGG
Source organism: Pseudomonadota bacterium (assembly GCA_021795255.1). Next base: position 599 of record JAJYPQ010000479.1, on the reverse strand, counting down.
GGGCGACGAGATACTGCGCCGAACCGCCAAAGTATTGGCGGAACGCGCTCGCAAAGGTGTGGACATCTCTTGTCGCATCGGAGGCGACGAGTTTGCCATGATTCTCCCGGAAATTAGCGAGCGCTTGGCAGATGACCTCGCCACGCGGTTGGTAAAAGACGTAGCCCAGGCGACCATGTCTCTTTGGCCGATGCGCTTTTCTTATAGCATATCGACCTATCCGGCGACGTCGGCGGAGCTTTTGCGACGCGCGGCGGATGCGAAGCTTTTGGCGGCGAAGAGCAAGAAAGGACGCATTGCGGTAGCTGTGCGTGGCGCGGTGCAGTAGGTACGAGTACCAAGTTCTGGGCAAGTATTGTAGTCAGTGTGACAAAAAGAAAGGGGATGTGATGACAGCACGATTAGCGAAAGCGGGTATGGCTGCAGGGACGCAGGAGTCACGGCGGCGGGAGACGGGGGCGATGCGTCGAACCCGGCAAATCCTTTTAATCGAGGACGAGAGCGTAGCGGGACAGGCCCTTTCGCAATCCCTACAGACCTTGGGCATGGCCTGCCGATGGGTATCGACCTTCGAGGAGGCCCTGGCGGCGTGGAAAGAT
>JAJYPQ010000045.1 GCA_021795255.1 Pseudomonadota bacterium | reverse complement strand
GACCGGTGAAGGCCATGGCCAGCTGATCGCCAAACGCTTCGGTTACGGCTGGGCGTGGTTGTCAGTGGCGACGCTAGCGCTGTCCTGCCTGGGCGCGCTTTTGACGGAACTGAGCGGCATGGCGGGCGTAGGGCTTTTATTTGGCGTCCCCCGGTGGATCACGATGCTGGCCCTGGTGGGCGGTCTTATCGCCATGGTGTGGACGGCATCCTATGCCGGGGTCGAGCGCGTCGCGTTAGCCGTCGGGGCCTTTGAGTTCGCGTTCCTAGCGGTCGCCTTTCGAACTCACCAAAACCTCGGGCATCTTCTCCGGCACAGCCTCAACATTCCGTTTCATAACCCGGGTTACCTATACCTGGCCGCTGCCAACGTCGGTGCGGTCATCATGCCATGGATGGTTTTCTACCAGCAGTCGGCGGTGGTCGACAAAAAACTTCGGCCCGCTCATCTTAAGATGGCGCGGATCGATACCGCGATCGGCGCCGTTATCACCCAGTTGATCATGGCTGCGGTGTTGGTGGTTACAGCGGCCACCATAGGGCGCAGCAACCCCCATACGCCACTGAATACCGTTCAACAAATCGCTGATGCGCTGACCCCGTTTCTGGGTCAAAAGACCGGCCGCCTGCTATTCGCGCTCGGTATGAGCGGAGCGGCCATCGTCGCTACGATCGTAGTCTCGCTGACCGCCGCGCGCGGGGTAGGGGAAGTGATGGGGTTCAAGCATTCCCTCGAGCATCACCCGCGCGAGGCCCCGTGGTTCTACGGGATCTATACCGTACTTCTCGTCTTGGGCGGGGCCCTGGTCGCATCCAACGTGAACTTGGTGTCCTTGGGAGTGGCCATGGAGGTCATGAACGCCCTCCTGCTCCCCATCGTGCTGGGCTTCCTCTACCTTCTTGCACGCCACGCCCTTCCGGGGGCGCTACGGCTCCAAGGGCCATACGCCGCCTTTGTGCTTACGGTCATCGTGATCACCGCAGGTTTCGGCCTCTACGCGGCCCTCAACGGGATCGCGGTCGGATAATCCGACCAAAGCCGCTCATGCCTCCTCCCGTCAACGGGCATGCTGGGCATCAATAAGGCAAGCAGCGCTCTTCCAAGGAATGAGCCTGCATCACGCCCCCTGGCGGGCGCTTGCCGAATAGGCCAGATGGGGCGCCGGCTCCCCGGCGCCCCGCTTTATCATTAAGACCCTCTTCAGGCCCCGCGAAAGGGCCACCGGGGAAGGGCCGTTCCGGTTTTTGGCTCGTGCCGTAGGCAATCGCCACTGCCGGATGACCGTCGATCTCACCGACCCGCAGTACCAACACGGGCCGCGCCTTAGGTGCTGGTTGAAGACTTTTTTCAAGGTGTTCACCGTGACCGGTTTTGGGGTCTTCAGGGCCTTCCGTTTTGCGTAACCCTGAGTGAGCCCTCCGGGGTCGTCAAAACCGCCGCAAACCGCCGTCTGGCTTAGCTTTGTATCGTTAGGGGGTGAAGTCAACTGCGGTTTTTAGGGTTATTGGGGCTCCCCCGTCTACGCAGTCGGCGCCACCTTTGTCCCACCCGCCGCCGGGCGGGACATCAGCGCAGGCTCGCCACCTCCACGCCTTCATGCGCCAAAAGACGCCGCTTCATCGTCTCGCCCCCGTCTGAATATTGGCCAAGGCGGGAGCCTGCAGCGACGACGCGGTGGCACGGGATGAGAAGCGGTAAGGGATTATGGCCCAAGGCGGTACCGACGGCGCGCGCCGCCTGCGGACGCCCGATCCTCGCTGCCAATTCGCCGTAGGTGCAGGTCTTGCCGCACGCAATAGTGCGGGTGGCCTCCAAGACCTGGCGCTGAAAGGGGGTTTGGCCCGCAAGTGCGAGAGGGCCGTTGTAAGCTCGCCGCGGGTCACGCAGGCAACGAAAGACCCCCTGCAGATCGTGTGGCGCGACCACCTCATCGCGCAGAGCCAAGCCCTTGCCGGTACTGCGCACCCAATCACAAAAGGCATCGGCAGAACCCAGAGATACGAAATGGGGACACAGCCCACTATAAGCGATATGCACAAGCCCGAATCGCGTTTCGACCGAAGTCCAATCGAGGGCAAGTGGTAAACCTTCGCACCGGGTCGCGTTGATCGTGCTAATCATCGTCGCGGGCCGTAGCAAAATCTCCGCCTCTCCTAGGACCCCGCTGCCACAGGAAATAGACGTACGTACCCATCAATAAGTAAGCCACGAAACCATAGGCCGCCACTAGGGTGATCCCGCTTGTTCCCTGAAAGTTTTGTAAGAACACGTAGAGTAGCAAGGGAACGACCGTCACAAGCGCCAAGGTCGCGGTCCAGGAAATAGGCCAGCCGCGACGCCGCCTCATAACCGGGACCGCCACCATCGCAAAAACGTAGATAAAAATGAATCCAAGGGCCGTAAAGACCCCGAACAGGTTCACGATCGCAAGCGGCGACCACCCCAGGACGCCGGCCACCAGGGCGAAGACGGTCGTCAAGGCGCCCAAAACATGCAGGGCGTAGCTCGGGGTCTGGCGCCGCCCCACCCCACCGAAAACGGCAGGCAGGACCTGGTGGCGGCCCATCGAATACCAAAGACGGCTTAAGCTATTGAGGGTCGCGATAGTGGCGCTTAAGGCCGCTATCGCCATCGCGAGATCGGACAAGAAGGCGAATACAGGAAGGCCTTCGCCCACAGCCAAGGCGCTGAGCGGCGCCTCGGTACCAGCCAACATAGACGGATGATTGGCAAAACCGGCCATTTCGGCGTAGGCCATAAAAACATAAAAGGCCATGCTGAACAGAACGGCAGCGAGAATTGCCGCCGGAACGGACCGCGTAGGGGACCGACCTTCACGACCGAAATTAGCAGCCGTCTCAAAGCCACCGTAGGCCAAGATGCTCAAGGTCATGGCATGAAAGAAGGGCGTGGCTTCAAAGGGCGCATGCCATTGCATGCGGTCAAAAACGCCGACATGAACGAGAGTCACCACACCTATCAGCATGATAATCGCCAACGACACCGCCTCTATCAAAAGACTGTAACGGGTCGCAAGCTCCACATCTCGGACCGTAAGCGCCCAGGACACCACCGAAAACACGACCGCGACAAAAGGCCAGGGCACGGCCATGCCAACGAGAGGAAGGGCCTTAGCCACAAACAGACCGCCGATGATGGGCGCCGCGAGCAAGGCACCGAGATAGCCGCCGGTCATGCACCAACCACTGAGAACGCCGGCCACAGGATGCAGGGCTCGACTCAGAGATACGAACAATGATCCAGCGGCTGGCACCTCTTGCGCTAGGGTGGCGACCTGCGCGGCTACGAGCAGCATCAAAAACCCCACGACGAGGTAGACCGCCCAGGTAAGCAATCCCCCTTCGGCCACGACTAAGGACAGGGTCACCGTGGCCATAGCCGAAGGCGTGATGTTGGCAACGGTATGACCGAGGATCTCGACAAAGGATACGCGGTTGACGGAGAGCTCGGGGTCACGAATCGGCATAGGCCCATTGTGCCCACGATTGCGTGTTGGGGCTAGGCGGGCGGTCGCGGTTTTATGTAAAAACAGGGCGGCCCCGCTCGGGTCCGCCCTGGAAAGCTTAGCTACGGGTTTGGGGAGTGGGGTGCAAGACGGGGTGGTGAAGGGCCACGCTGTCGCGATGAAGAGCAATCCAGGCGCGGTGCACGGCCCCGGAATCGCGGCGAATCGCGGCGTTATCCATCGCGATCTTATGACGGGTCATGACCTCTAACTTCGCGTTGTGGTGATGCAAGGCCAGAGACAAGCTATGGCGATCGCGGCCACGGTTGACATAATCCTTGTGGAGGGCCACATGGGCCGCGGAAAGAGCGGCACGATCCGCCTGGACGGAGGAACCTGCGGCAAATGCCGGAGCTACCGTCAGGGTCAAAAGAACGGCCGAAGCGAGAATTCTCAGGGACATAATCATTTCTCCAATACGGGGATGTTCCCGTACCGCCCTTATAGCAATCCCCGTACCACACCCCTATGAGGAGGAGTAGTGACAATAAAAACAATCCCTTAGCTTATTACCGAGCACCGTCCTTTGAGGCTGAAGCTACATTTTTTGGAGTAAACTCGAAAACTTCGACTCAATCCTCTTTTTGATTGATCAAAGCCTCTAAGATCGACCATATGGGGCCTACGATCGCGACACAATCCATGTAATACCAAAACATGGGCAAACGAATAAGCATATGCATGGTGTATTCCCTCCCGGAGCTTACCGATACGGCGACTGTCATCGCCTCCTCCTGAAAGTCTATATCAGGACGGCGTCGGGCACTAGGCCAATAGGCGCAAGGTGCGGTGCGCAGCCCTGGCTGACACAACTTGGCCCGCGATGACCGGGCCTACCGCCGACCCGCGGCTGTCAGTCCTCTGCCGTCGGCCGCACCCTCAACGGACCACGATGACGTCTAGCTCACCACGACGAAAGAGCACGTTAACGCTCACATCCTCCCGATAGCGACGAACAACAAGATCAACACTGGCGTCGTTTACCCGTAAGCCCTCTATGCGCAACTCGGTCAAAAACGCCGGTAAACGAGGGTAGGCAAAATGGATGCTGGGAGGCTTTTCAGCCTTGATCGTCAAACCGAGACAGGATTGTAACAGCAGAAAGGCCGAGCCCGAAGCCACGGCGCTGGGGCTACAGGCGCCGGGATACAGCGTAGGCGCCTCGTCATGATGCCGGGTCAGCCCGGAGAACAGTTCTGGCATGCGGTGCAAATCCGTAAAACAAGTGACATCGAAGAGCCCTTCGGTGATGCGGACGACGGCATCCTTGTGACCGTAGCGGGCGAGGCCGGCAGCGAGCAGGGCATTATCGTGCGGCCAAATAGACCCATTGTGATAAGAGAGCGGGTTGTGGCGTGGCTGACCACGAGCCAGAGTCCGTACCCCCCATCCCGAAAAGAAGGAGTCGTCCATCACTGCGGCTGCCACATCAGCCGCCGCGGCTTTAGAGGCAATTCCGGCAAAAAGCGCATGCCCGACGTGAGAAGCGTAAACCGCAAGCGGGCGTTTCTCGCCATCCAAGGCCAGGGCAAAGAATCGTTTGTCGGGGCGCCAAAATCCGCGCGCGAAGCGGGCCTGTAAGGCCTGCGCCTCGCTTTGCAATTGCTCCGCGCGGGTGTCGTACCCCAAGACCCGTGCTACGGGAGCCAATGCCGATTTGGCCGCGTAGACATAGGCCTGCGCCTCGCAGAGCGCGATCGGCCCTAGGGCTATCTCGCCCCGGTCGTCAAAAATGGCTTCCGGTGAATCTCTCCACCCCTGATGACCAAGCGCCACACGTGGGTCCTGCTGGTACTCAAGGAACCCATCGCCGTCACGATCACCGTAGGCGTGAATCCAGTGCAGCGCACGCTCTATGTGCGGCCACAGTCGCTTGAGGAAGACGACATCGGCCGTACGCTCGTAATAAAGAGCCGCCAACAAGACAAAGAGTGGGGTCGAATCGATGGACCCATAGTAGAGACCGAAGGGAATTTCGTTCAGGGCTGCCATCTCGCCACGGCGCGTCTCATGAAGGATCTTCCCTGGCTCGGCCTTATGGTCGGTATCGGTGTGATCGGCCTGCGATATCGCCAAAGACTCGAGGACGGCGCGCGCAATCGATGGAGTAGACCAGAGGACCTCGAGCGCCGTTAAGAGACCGTCACGCCCGAGAACCGCGCTATACCAAGGTATGCCCGCGTACGGATAGGGTCCGCAGGGCGTCTCCGTCATCAGCATCGCAAGATCCGCGGCCGAGCGATCGAGCCAGAGAGTAAATTGAGCATTTGATCCAGTCACCCGGGTCTTGTCTTGAGCGCCTAGAAGAGAATCAGTCTGTTCCGAATACGCCGCGTCGTAATTGAGGACGACCGGCTCGTCATCGTCCTCCCAAAAAGCATTTGTTATGAATAAGGCTGTCTCTTCGCCTGGTTCTAGGCGCATGACACACGTGGCCATCGTTTCGGTCAAAGTGGTCTCAACCCCCAAAAACTGGAGCCGGGTACAGCGCGTGACCTGATCCAGGCCGACATATCTCAGAATCGCGCGTCGCTCTTGTATCTCGGTCGCGCACGCCCGGCCACGTGCGAGACGGACCAGCCCCCGCAGTTCGAAGACGTCACGGTAGTCTGCAGAATAGGCCACCGAGAAGCACAGCGTCGTCGCCGTAGCGCCGTAGTTTATGACCTTCAAACGCTCGTAGCTTGCGTTACCCCAAAGGAACCGGGTCCGAAACATATGCACCGTCCCTTGGCTGAGACCGTATTCCGGTTGCTCCGGATTCGTAAGGTCCACAAGTAAGAGCGAGTTGTCCTGCTTTAGGGTGGAGTTCAGCAAGACCGGACGTTGTCCGTTTAGCCGCAACTCCCACTGCGATAAAAAGCGCGTTTCGGCGTGAAAGATCCCCTGTTGCTGGTCGGGAAAGATATCGCCACTCGGATCCATGATCGCAAAAATTTCATTATTCTTGAGTACGCGAGAGGACCCTGAGACCGAAACTCCCGCCTCTATCTCAAACGAACCACGACGTGTCGGTGCATTCATGATAAGACGAACGCGACCAACGCTTGGGTTCGCCAAGCGTTGCGGCGCTTACGGCAAGGAGCGCAAAGGACGATGACAAAAAACCCGAACCGAAAACGTGAGGGGCACTTGCCGCTGCATGCAGGGCAATGATGGAACGTAGCAATCGGACGACGAAAACAGGAGTCGATGGCAGCCATGGGATCGAACCAGAGGGAGTGGTTCGCAGCCTAGCAGTCCCTGGCAGTAAACGAACCGACCGAAAGTCCGTACTCACCTAAGACGCGGGTGGCTCGACCTTGGGAAGAGGCGCTCAAGCCAGGACTCAGTCGAGCGGGCACGGCGGCCCCTAGGATCGAGACCGGGGCATCGCCCCCGTCCGAGGGATGGGATCCCGATCAGGAACGCGCCTTCAGTAGGGCCAGCAGGACCTCTTTCAAGGCCAAGCGCTGGCCTTTTGGCAAGCCCATCCAGAGCCTCGCGACCACGACCGCCTCTTCGCTCAAAGCCGGTTCGCCCTGGTAGGACGGCGGGGCCTCGCGCACGCCGACCTCCACCGAGCCCTCCCCTAGCAATAGCCACTCGGGGTTTACCGCCAGGGCCTTGGCGATCTCGACCAAGGTGCGCGGCCGGCGCACTTGGCCCGCCTCGATAAATTGGATGGCCTGCGGCCTCAGCTTAACGCGCCTCGCCAGCTCCGATTGCGAAAATCCAGCTTGCTCTCGGGCGTAACGCAAGCGCTTGGCGAGGGTATCCATGGCTTGCAGTCTACAAAAATGCATGCGGTAGAGCCTTGCCAATACACTTGGTGTTACCATAAAATTGGTGTTATGGGGACGGCCGTCGAACGCCATTATCTGGCAAAGAACCTAAGGCAAGCCCGGATTGACCGGGGCCTCACGCAGGACGACGTGGCGGCCTTGAGCGGCGTTAACCGGGCCTATGTAAGCGACCTCGAACACGGGAAGCGCAATATCGGCATCGACTGTCTTGGCCGTCTCGCCGCCGCCTTGAACCTACCGGCCACGTCCTTGCTGCGCGCCGTGGACGATACGGGTCCCACCCCAAACCTCGGCGCGCTATCAAGTCTTATCCTCCTACGCCATACCGACCGCTAAGCAGGCACTCCGTTCGCTTTCCGAGTCGGGGGGACGGGCGCTGGCCGCCCTTGGTTAGCAAAGTACGCTTCGGTACACTCTCGCAAGGGCCTAAATTACGTCGGGCGAGGGTTTTGCCATCTATACACGCACCGACATAGCGCGGGCAGTTTCCCCAGGGGCCTTTCAGCGCGGCGAGATCTATCACGCGCAAGAACGCGTCATAAGCTGGGCGCGAACGGACCGAGACACTATCCGGTCCACGGTCCGCGGAAGCCAGGGGAATTTTTATGCGGTGCACGTCGAGACACGACTACCGCTTCACGGCACATGCGAATGTCCGGTCGGATACAATTGTAAGCACGTCGTAGCGACTCTCTTAGCGGCCTTGGGCCAGGCATACCCTGCACCCACACGCCCGGCGAAAACCCCTGGGGAAAGACAACCGAAAGAGAGCCGACTTGATCGCGAACTTAGGCCCGATGCTCGGGTCCTGGGGCCAGCCATCAAACCGACGCCCCACCTCCACCTGACAACCGCGACATTGCCAGTGCGCCCGCGCTACCGCCGGCAGGCGGGTGCGGAGCACCTTGTATGCGCTATCGCTCGACTTTCCCTTGATTATGGTGGCACAGAGATATCATGGTCTGAGAGGCGACCTCTGGTGCGGGTGGACGCGGGCTCGAGCACTATCGAGATCGCGCCGGATCAGCATTCGGCCTGGCAGGCTTTAATGTGTCTTCAAAAACTCGGATTCGGCCCGCTCCTTGGCGACGATGCAGTGGTGGTGCCCAACGAACACCAGCAGGACCTTGCGCTTTGGGGGAACGATTCGTCGCGGCGGCTTGTAGATTTTACGCTTTACGGCGCGCCGTCCCTTGAAAAGGACGGGTGGCGCGTCAGCTACGCGGCCGACTATCCCTACCGACCCATCCCCTACACGCAAGCGTGGTATGGGGAGATACGAGAGGCCTCAGAGCCGGGTTGGTTCGACTGGGAGTTGGGCATACTCATCAACGGTCAGCGGGTTAATCTATTGCCTGTGCTTTTGCGCATAATAGAAAACGGCCCCGAGGGCACAAGCCTCGCCGCCCTTCAAAAGCAGCCACCATCGGAATTGCTGGCCGTGCCCGTGGAAGGAGGCGGAATCGTTGCGGTACCGGCCGCCAAGGTCGCCGAGATTTTGGCGACCTTTGCCGATCTTTATGAGAGCCGACCCGGCGATCGCACGGGTCGGCGCCTGTTCGGGCCCCTACCCTTCATTCCCGAGGGTCTCACGATCAACGGCGAGCCGGTTCAATGGCGCGGCGCCAAGAACCTCAAGGCCTTAGCAAGAACCCTGAATGGACACGGGAACATCCCCGAGGAAGACTACCCTTCGGGCCTTAAGGCTGCACTGCGGCCCTACCAAAAGGCAGGACTCGATTGGCTCACCCACTTAGCCCGCCACGACTTCAATGGAGTGCTAGCCGATGACATGGGTCTTGGGAAGACACTTCAAACCTTGGCGCTGTTGCAGCGTGACAAAGAGACAGGGCGGCTTGATAGGCCCTGTCTCATCGTCGCGCCGACGAGCCTTATGGACAATTGGCATCGGGAGGCGGCGCGCTTTACGCCGGAACTCAGGGTCTTGATTCTTCAAGGACCCGGACGCAAAAGACGATTCAAGAGCATTGCCGCCTACGACATCATACTCACCACCTATCCGCTGCTCGCGCGTGACGAGGAGGTTTTGGGGGCGACGCCCTTCCACTATCTGGTCTTTGATGAGGCCCACACCCTCAAAAACCCGAGGACCGCAGCGGCGCAAACGGCGAGACGGCTCCAGAGCCGACATAAGCTGGCATTGACCGGTACACCTCTCGAAAACCACTTGGGCGAACTCTGGGCCCTGTTCGATCTCCTCATGCCCGGCCTGTTGGGCCAGGAGCGCCGCTTCGCGCAGTGGTTCCGGACGCCGATCGAGAAGCAAGATGACGCCGGGCGGCGTGAGGCCTTGCGAAAACGTATCGCCCCGTTTTTACTGAGGCGTACCAAAGAAAAGGTGGCTCCCGAGCTCCCGCCCAAAACTGAGATCGTCAAAGCCGTCTCCTTAACGGGGGGCCAACGAGACCTTTATGAGACCGTGCGCCTCGCTTTGCACGACCAGGTCCGCTTGGCGATCGCCAAGCGCGGGCTTGACGCGAGCCGCATCATTATCCTGGATGCACTGCTGAAACTGCGCCAAGTCTGTTGCGACCCAAGGCTCGTGAAAACGCGTCTTCCCGGAAAGGTTCCTTCGTCAGCCAAGCTGCATTTATTGCAGGAGATGGTGCCGGAGCTGATCGAAGAGGGCCGCCACGTTCTCATATTTTCGCAATTTACGAGCATGCTTGCGCTCATAGCAGACGCGTTTACGGAACTCGCTATTCCGTACGTCGTTTTGACCGGGGACACGCGCGACCGTAGCACTCCTGTGGACGCCTTCCAGGAAGGACGGGTGCCGGTCTTTTTGGTGAGCCTCAAGGCCGGAGGGGCAGGCCTCAATCTCACGGCCGCCGACACCGTCATTCATTACGACCCGTGGTGGAACCCAGCGGTGGAGAGGCAGGCCACCGATCGCGCCCACAGGCTCGGCCAGGCCAAGCCGGTTTTCGTCTACAAGCTGATCGCCGAGGGGACCGTGGAAGAAAAGATACTGACGCTCCAGGCCAAGAAACTTGCCATGACGTCCGCGCTCCTCAGCGATAACGCGGAACCGGGTGCCGCACTCCAAGCCGAGGACTTAGATGGCCTTTTTGGCCCGATCCCGCGACCTTCTTATTAACTGAGAGCCCGCGCTTTAGCGATGGGCTGGCTTGGCGGCGATTTCTTCGAGCTTACGGGCACGGATAACTTGCCCGTCGAGACCCGCCTCTTTCGCAGTCCCGCCATAGGCCACGGCCATGAGCTGGCTATAGTAGGTCACCGGAATATTGAACTTCGTCCCATAGCGTTTATTGATCTGGCCCTGATAGACCTCGACGTTCATTTGACACACGGGGCACGGGGTCACAATCATCTCGGCGCCGTGGTCATAAGCGGACTCGATAATCTTTTTGATCTGGGCCTGGCTCTTCTCCGGCTCGGAAAACGCCAGCGCCCCGCCGCAGCAGGTCACTTTCTGATCGTACTTGTCGAGCGCCTCGCCCCCCACCATCTCGACCAGCTTGTCGAGATACTTAGGGTTCTCAAACGACTCCCCGGCAATACCAAAGGGTCGGTTCGTCTGGCAGCCCACGTAGCCCGCGAACTTGATACCTTCGAGCGATTTCACGACTGGCTTTTTCAGTTCGTCGTAGCCCAAATCCTCTATCAGCACTTCGACCATATGGCGCACTTCCTGCTCGCCCTTGTACTGAAGATTCATCCCGGCTTCGCGCAAGGCCTCATTGGTCTCGGCCAAGAGATCACTGTCGTGCGCAAGCCGGTCCTTGGTCTCTTTCGCGCCCAACCAGCAGGCGGCGCAAGTCGCGACCACATCCTGTCCCTTATTAGCTTGCTCGGAGATCGCAAGATTACGGGCGTTCATGACGTGCCGCGGAAGCTCGCCCCCTTCGGCGTAGCCAATCGAGGCGCCGCAGCAGTTCCAATCTGGAATCTCGTTTAGTTGAATATCCAGTTTCTTGCACATGGCCTCTACCGATACCATGTAGTTGGAGGCAGAGGTGCGGCGCTCCGAGGAGCACCCGGGATAGAAGGAATATTCTTTTCTGGCCATACGAAACCCCTTAGGCAGCAAACCCTTTACGTCGATCTTCGATCTCTCGCGCTTTCTTCAACATGCGGTGGATCCCCTTCGCGTCCTTGCAACCCTTGTGAGTCACAAAACCGAACGGGTTGAGTCGGCCGGTCTTCAGCATGCCCAGACCGACATTCTTCATGCTCCAAGCCCGAGCGATGCCAACCTTAAGGCCATCCATGAAATAAAGACGCACCGACAACTGGATCTCGTTTACACGGCCGGACTTGGCAAGATTATCCCAAAAGATCTTGGCGAAACGCCGAGTGGGATTCATTTTCGGGGCAAGCCCCAGCCTGTGGGCGTAATTGGCGAGCCCGTGCATGATATGGGTGATGGGAATCTCACGCGGGCAGCGAACAATGCAGTTGTAACAAGACGTGCACATCCACATGGACTCGGATTTCAGTACCTCGTCACGCTTACCGGCCCGGATCATCATGAAGATCTCCTGGGGCGGATGCTCCCACGCGGGCCCGAGCGGGCAGGAGCCCGAACACACGCCACACTGCATGCACATCTTGACCCATTGGCCTTCTTCGACGTTCGCTTCGACTTCTGTCAGAAAGGCGTTGCGGTACTGCTCCGTCATTGCTGTATTGAGATCGCTCACGATACCTCCTAGAAGCCCTTAAACGGACTCATGCCAATCTCTTTGATCTTGGCCGCGTAGTCGTTAATCAATTCCGGGACGCGCGCTATGTCGGTGATCGCCACTTCAAGGAGCCGAACCCGGTCTGCCTCGAGGTTCAGGTTCTTCAGCGTGTCGTCGATCTTACTCATGCGATAGCTGGCAAGTTCCGAACCCTTCACGAAGTGGCACTGATAGTCGTCGCCGTGTTTGCAGCCCATCATCATCACGCCATCGTAGCCGCTGTTGAGGGCGTCCGTTATCCAGATCATGTTGACCGAGCCCAGGCATCGAACCGGGATCGTACGCACGAATGCGCTCGAGCTCAGTCGGTTCATGCCCGCCATGTCGAGCGCGGGGTAGGCGTCGTTCTCGCAAGCAAGAAGCAGGATACGCGGCTTCTCGGAAAACTCGTCTGGCACATCGATGGCCTTGATTTGCGAACCCACGCTGTCCACTGAGTAATTTTCAAACGAGATGACGCGCACCGGGCAGGCGCCCATGCACGTGCCGCATCGACGGCACCGGCTTTCGTTGAACTGCGGGTAGCGCTGCTCGTCTTCGTCGATGGCCCCGAACGGACACTCGACGGTGCAACGCTTGCATTGCGTGCACCCCTCGCGCCGAAACGTGGGGAAACTCAGATCGCCTGATCGCGGATGGGCAGCGCGGCCTAGACCCGCATTCTCAACCGCCTGAATCGCTTTTAACGCCGCCCCGGTCGCATCCTCGGTCGCCTGGACGATGTCCATGGGACGCCGTACCGGGCCCGCCGTATAAATCCCGGTGCGCCTGGTCTCGTAGGGAAAGCAGATGAAATGAGAATCCGTAAACCCGTACTTCAGCTGGGGAACGTCAGGGCCTTGGCGGTAGGTCAAGTTTAGAACAGAGACCGCGTGTTCGCCATTTTGCTGCACGCCCATGTCGATATCTTCGGCGCCCGGCTTGATCTCGATATTGACACCCGAGTTGGGGACCTGGCCCGTGGCCAAAACCACGAGATCCACATCCTTCATGACGGCATCTTTGTCGTCCAGTATCAGATCATGGAACTTGACCGATGCCGAACCGTTGCCAGCCACATCAACAGAGGCGACTTTACCTTTGGTGAATATAACGCCCTTCTTTTGCGCGCTGCGGTAGAAGTCCTCGCCGTTCCCTGGGGTCCGAAGGTCGGTGTAAATAACGGCGGTGTCAATAGCCGGGTTCTGATCCTTGAAGTACATCGCTTGCTTCATGCTCGTGTTGCAGCAATGTCCCGAGCAATACTTAAGATGAGTACCGGTCGGATCGCGTTGTCCGGCGCATTGCACAAAAACGACGCTCTTTATCTCCTTGCCATCGGCGGGCCGGCGCATGGGTTCACCCTTAGCCGCGGCCTCCCGCGCCAGAACCTCGAGCCCCGCCTGGTCCACTACGTTTTTGCTCTTGCCGTAGCCGAATTCAGGCAAGCGATTGGCATCGTAGGGAGTAAATCCGCTCGCCATGACGATCGCGCCCACGTTTTCAGTTTCGGTCTTGCCGCTTTCCGCGGTGATATCGACACTAAACTGGCCCGGGGCACCACTCGTGCGCGTGGTCGTGGAATGCAAATACACGGTGATATGCGGGTCCTGGGATACCGCCGCCACCAAGCCCTCGACCCCGGTCGCCTGCGGGTCGGCATAAGGTTCGCGATAAGGAACACGCTTGAAGAGCTTGCCCATATAGCCGCCGAGGCTCGCGGTCTTCTCAACCAGCAAGACATCGTAACCGGCTTTTGCCGCTTCCAGGGCCGCTGTCATGCCGGTGACTCCGCCGCCCACGACCAGGATGCGTTTATTCTTGCCGGTCTCCGCATTGGGGGTAGGAGTGACGATCTTTTTCGCTTCGGCGCAGCCCATGCGCATATAGTCGGCGGCCATCTCTTGCGTGAGTTCGCGGGCCTCCTCGGTGGCTGGCTGCGACCAAATGACCTGCTCGCGAAGATTGACGCGCGATACCGCGACTTCCGGAAAATGGAAGGCCTCAAGCTTGGCGCGCCGCGAACAGGCGCCGATGACGACCCGATTCACGCCCTCATCGATGTCCTTTTGAATCATGGCCAAGCCCTGGCTGTTGCACAGGAATTCGTGTTCACGCACCACCTGCGCCTTACCTTCCTTCTGTGCGACCAGCGTCAAAGCTTTCGTATCCAGCCGCTCTCCGAGGCCGCATCCTTGGCACACGTACGCACCAATCTTCATATCCGCCATGCTCTAACCCTCTGCCTTGGCAACGCGGTTGACAACCTGAACCGCGCGCAACACGCTTGCCGTGGCGCTCTGGACTGACCGATTGACATCTAAAGCGTTGGACGCGCATCCGGCGCCGAATATGGCGCCGCCGGATCCGTTGACCTCAATAAACCCGCTCGCATCCACAGTCACATCCGCAATCGTTTTTATGTCCACGCTGGGCTCCATGCCGACCGCCAATACGCACAGGTCGTGACGCGCATCGTAGCGGTGGTAGCCCTCGGTATCGACGCCGTGCAATATGACATCCCCGGTCGCCTCATCCTCGGTGATGTTGGCAACCTTGGATTTCACGAACTTGACCGTAGGATCGGCTTGCACCTTCTGGTAGAAGTCCTCGAACCGATCAATTGCCCGAATGTCGATATAATAGATCGTCGACTTTGCTTCTTCGCCGAATTTCTCGCGCACATACGTCGTCTGCTTGAGTGAGGCCATGCAGCAAATGCGGGAGCAATGCTTCAAGTGATTGCGGTCGCGGGAGCCGGCGCACTGGATGAAGGCCACGTTCTTGGCCTCCTTGCCGTCGGAGGGGCGAACGAGGCGCCCGCCTGTTGGCCCGCGCGGATCGGACAAGCGCTCGAACTCGACGCTCGTAATAACATTATCAAACCGATCGTAGCCATATGGCTGGATCTTGGCCGCGTCGTAGGGGCGCCAGCCGGTGGCCCATACAATGGCACCGGCAGTCAGCGTCAAGGTCTCGACTTTCATATCGAGGTCGACCGCGCCGTACCGGCACGCCTCTTTCGCCTTCTGCGCATCTGGAGTCCCGATCAAGGACGGGTCGATCACGTAACGCTGGGGATAAGCCATAGCAAAAGGCAGGTAGGCCGCCTTCATCTGACTCATTCCGTAATCGAAAGGATTATTGATCTGTGCCGAGACCGCTTCGCCGCAGGCGCCGCAGGCCGTGCAGTTCTCGTTGACAAATCGGGGGTGCAGCTTAACTGTCACCCGGTAATCGCCGGCTTGGCCATCAACCTTCTGGACCTCCGCTAAGGTCAAGACCTTGATGCGCTTATTCCCGCGCAAGCGACGAAGATTGATTTCCATCCCACAGGTGGGGTGACAGAGCTTCGGAAAGTACTTGTAGAGTTGGCTTACCCGGCCCCCGAGGGAGGGAGCGCGCTCAAGCAAAATGACATTTTTGCCGGTCTCAGCGGCCTCGACTGCGGCGGTCATACCGCTGATCCCGCCACCGACCACAACAATGGTTTCGTTTGTTGCCACTACGTCCACCATTAAACAACCTCCTCAAAAGGTGGCGTTCGCCAAAGCTAGCCAGGGGGCTCATGCCAAGGATAAGGCCGTTTGCCGTATATGCTCGACCGCCGGCTTGACGCGCGGCCAAGTTAGAATCTTTCTATGGCACCACATAAAGCGGGGCTTAGCAAGAGTTGGGCGACGAGCTTTACTGTCGGCGCAAGACAGGGATCCCGCGCTGAAACAATCAAGCTATTGTGTAAGACGGGTCGGACTCCCGTCAATAACTTTTTGGTTCAGCGGGCTTTTTTGGCATACTGTGAGGCCCCTAACCCAAGGCAGAAAGGGCGAACGTGAAAGCAAGAGTTGTGAAACCCGAGGGCTTTCTCATCACGAAGGAGCCCTACTACGAATCGCAGGGCGATGAAATTGTCTTGTTCGAAAGCGCTTACCAGAACCAGATTCCGG
>JAJYPQ010000478.1 GCA_021795255.1 Pseudomonadota bacterium | reverse complement strand
AGTAGCCACCACGGCCGCCCAAAGGAACATGGCGCGCCCGCCGAACCCAGACCATAGATAGCCGCTGAGAGCGGCGCCGACCGCCGCCCCGCCGCCCGCCGCGCTTCCATAAAACGCCTGAGCCCGGCCTTTCGCGCCAGGGCCTACGTAGTGCCCCACGAGTCGTATAGCAACCGCGTGGTAAAGGCCGAACGTAAAGGCGTGCAGGGTCTGGGCAAAGATCAGGCACGTCCAAGTCTTCGGGAAAAGCGCTATCAGCAGCCAGCGCAGAATGGCCAACGCAAAGGTAAAGGCAAACAGTGTGCGCTCGGGAAACCGCGCGAAAAGACGCCCGGCTTGCCAAAAAACGAGCACCTCACAAATGACCCCAAGCCCCCAGAAACCCCCGATCGCGGCTTTGCTGTATCCGTAATGGGCCAAATACAAGGAATAGAAGGTATAGTATGGCCCATAGCTCACCTGCATAAGGAAGCAGGCGAGGAGAAACGGGGCCAGGCCTGCTTTGACGGTGAGTGTAGCGGTCTCGCCGATCCTGGGGGTCAGTGCAGGCAGTCGGAGGGTCGAAAGCCACAGGCCGCCCAAAAGCAGGGCAATAACAGGGATGATGATTCGGGCGCCATATCGATCCAGCAACGGGCCAAGACCCATCACCACCACGATAAACCCCAATGAGCCCCAAAGCCGAACCCGACCGTAGCGGTCGCCATGAAAGGCAAGCGTGCTCGCCTCCAAAGGCGGCAGCGTTGCGTACCAAAAGAAGCTAAAACCGAACATGAGCGCCCCGACCTCCAGAAAGGTATGGGCCGCCGGGGTAAATAGAAACACGGCAAGAGCCAAAAGGGCCGCGGCCCGAACGACCGCCACCCGGTGCCCGAAATGGTCGCTCAGGAAACCCCCGGCATAAGGCGCGATGACCCGCGACAGCGCCAGAAGCGCCATCAGGTCCCCTAGGGTGCGGGGGCCAAAACCGCGGGCCTTAAGGTACAACGGCCAGTACGGAACGAGCGCACCGAGCGCACTGAAATAGAACCAATAAAAGGCCGAACGCGGCCCATCAATGGGCGCTAGTCGCTCAGACATAAAAGGGCTTTTGAAGGCATGAATCTATCAGAGCTTGTCGGCCGCTACGGCTACCTGGCCGTATTCTTTGGAAGCCTGATCGAAGGCGAGACCGCGCTCGTATTGGGTACGCTCGCCGTCGGCAAAGGCTATCTCTCGGCGTGGGGCGTGCTCGCAGCGGGCTTTTTGGGTGGCTTCCTGGGTGATCAATTGTTGTTTTTTCTAGGACGGCAATACGGGGATGCCATATTACTTAAGTTTCCTCGGCTTGTCCCTCCTGCCGAGCGCGCAAAAGCCCTCTTATTTCGTTTTCGGGCCCCGCTTATCATCGTCGTCCGTTTCCTCTACGGCCTGCGGGCCGTAGGACCCATAGCGATCGGCATGTCCGGGATCCCGATCCGGACCTTCGTGCTGTTTAATGCCATTGGAGCTGCCCTTTGGGTTCTTGTCCTCACCACCTTCGCAAGCGGTTTGGCGGGGATCCTCTCCTGGCTGCTCGCCCACATCCTCATTTTTAAGGTGGCCGCAGTGTGTTCCCTGCTTGGGCTCGCGGCCATCGTGTATTGGCGCACCAGACGCTAGGGTTTGTGGCCGGGGACCTGCGGTGTCGCGCTCTGGACGTCGGCGTTTTGCGCCCTGTGCCGCAAAAAGTGGTCCATGAGAACCAGACACAGCATGGCCTCGGCGATGGGAGTGGCGCGTAGACCCACGCACGGGTCGTGACGCCCGGTCGTCACCACCTCGGCCGGCGCCCCTCTGCGATCGATCGTCCGCCCCGGCAGGCGAATGCTGGCCGTAGGCTTCAAGGCGATCCGTACCAGGATATCCTGGCCCGACGAGATGCCACCCAGAATCCCGCCGGCATGGTTACTCAAAAACCCTTCCGGCGTGATCTCGTCGCGATGTTCCGATCCACGCGCCGTAACGCTCTCGAACCCGTCACCGATCTCCACACCCTTTACGGCATTGATGCTCATCATGGCATGGGCAATATCGGCATCGAGCCGGTCAAACACCGGTTCACCGAGTCCCGGGGGCACATGGCGTGCGACCACAGCGATCAGGGCGCCGATCGAATCCCCAGAGCGGCGCAAGGCATCCATATAGGCCTCGAGCTCCGGAACCAGCGAGGGATCCGGGCAAAAAAACGCGTTCTGATGAATCGCCGTCCAGTCTATCTGCGCCGCCTTGTAAGGCCCCAATTGGGCCAGATAGCCCTGAACCACGACACCCAGCCGGTGATGCAGGTAGCGGCGCGCGATAGCGCCGGCCGCGACCCGGGTTGCGGTCTCGCGGGCCGAGGACCGCCCTCCTCCCCGATAATCGCGCAGCCCATATTTTTGTTCATAGGTGTAGTCGGCATGTCCCGGGCGGAAGGTCTCGGCAATCTTACTGTAATCTTGGGGTCGGGCATCGGTATTCTCGATCAAAAGGCCTATCGGTGCCCCGGTCGTCACACCTTCGAAGACCCCCGAGAGAATGCGCACCTTGTCCTCTTCGCGGCGCTGGGTCGTGTGGCGAGAGGTGCCGGGTTTACGGCGGTCGAGATCGGGCTGAATATCGGCTTCCGTGAGTGGTAATCCGGGCGGGCAGCCGTCGACTACACAGCCGATCGCCGCACCATGACTTTCGCCAAAGCTCGTTACCGAAAACAGCCGGCCGAAGGTATTTCCGCTCACGCTAGAACCCGCTCCTCTGGACCTTATTCAAGGTCTCTAAAATGTCCGCAAAGGGGATCCGCGGCCGAAAGCGTGCCAACAAATCCATGTAGGCAAGGGGCTGTCCGTCGAAGGCGTGGCGATGATCGCGTACATCCGCGTGTAGTCCGACAAGGATCTTCTCTAGCGCCTCGAAAACCCCGACATACTCCCCAAGCTCGCATTCCTCGCCCTCGCTTTCAATCACGCTCAACATATCCCGCGTCTCGAATATGGCCTGGTCGAGCAGATCGAGAAATTCGTCCTTATTCGTTGGTATATACATATGTTCCCATTTGTATAGGGTTCCGAGCAGGCGCGAGATCCCTAGTAGGCACAAAGCGATAGCCGATCGCGTAAGCTTACTGATAATATACCGGCTACACCAGGAGAGCCTATGTCAGACCCCCTTCCTACGGGCGCGCCTACGATTCGCGTTGTACCGATGCCGGCCGACACGAACGTCGCCGGCGACATTTTTGGCGGCTGGATCCTCTCCCAGATCGACATTGCCGGCAGCGTGGCAGCACACCGTCGCGCCCAGGGGCGCGTGATCACAGTCGCCGTCAACGCCGTCCAATTCCACCAGCCGGTGTTCGTGGGCGACTTGGTCAGTCTTTACGCCGAGGTGATCCGCATCGGGACCACGTCGCTTACGGTCGAGGTCGCCGTCTACGCCGAACGCTTCCGGGACGTCTGCCGCGCCGAATGCGTCCGCGTCACCCAAGCGACCCTAACCTATGTCGCCATGGGCCCCGACCGTAAGCCACGACCGGTCCCCAAGGATTGCGCCGAGGCTTAGGCGGTCCGTACGTTGCGGTCGCCCCCGCCACTGGGCCGGGCTGTAAAGGTGAATCGATCGTCTTTTACTCCCACCTCAATGCTGTCACCCGGGGCAAACTGACCCTTCAAGATTTCCTCAGCCAACGGGTTCTCCATGTACTGTTGCACGGCCCGCTTTAAAGGCCGCGC
>JAJYPQ010000477.1 GCA_021795255.1 Pseudomonadota bacterium | reverse complement strand
CGTGTGGTCCTCGCGGCCGACGCTCGTAGCGTGGCCGCGGCGGATCGTGTGGTATTTCCCGGCCAAGGCGCGATTAGAGGTTGCATGGAAGCGTTGAGGTTAGAGGGTTTGCGCGAGGCCGTCACATACGCAGCGCGTCAGCGCCCGTTTCTTGGCATCTGTCTTGGTTTGCAGGCGCTTTATGACGAGAGCGACGAAGGCGGAGGCGTGGCAGGCCTTGGTCTCTTGAGGGGTCGTGTCCGCCTGTTCGGAGCTATGCCCGATGCGAATGGGGCGCGGCTCAAGGTGCCGCACATGGGTTGGAATCAGGTACAGCAAACGCGGGCTCATTCTCTGTGGGCAGGAATCGAAAAGGACGCGCGCTTCTACTTCGTGCATAGCTATTACGCTGATGCTGTGACGGCGCCGGAAACGGTCGGCGTGACGGACTACGGCCTTCCCTTTACTTCGGCTGCCGCCTATGAAAATATCTTTGCTACTCAGTTTCATCCGGAAAAGAGTCAGCGCGCCGGATTGCAGCTACTTGCGAATTTTCTGAATTGGGACGGGCGGAGCGATCGATGTTAATTATCCCAGCGATTGATCTCAAAAACGGCCAATGTGTGCGTTTGCGCCAAGGGCGCATGGAGGACGAAACGATTTTCTCCGATGATCCCGTGGAGGTCGCCGGTCGATGGGTGGCCGAAGGCGCAAAACGGATCCATATCGTCGACCTCAACGGGGCGTTCGCAGGCGAGCCCGTGAACGCCGCCGTCATCCATGAGATCGCCCGCAATTACCCCGATGTTTTGATTCAGGTGGGCGGCGGTATCCGTACCGAGGAGACGATTCAGACCTACCTGGATGCTGGTGTGCGCTATGTCATATTGGGGACTAAGGCGGTCAATATGCCCCATTTTGTCGGCGACATGTGCGCGGAATTTCCAGGCCACATTCTCGTAGGTCTGGACGCCAAAGAGGGCAAGGTCGCGACCGATGGCTGGTCCAAGCTTTCGGGACACGACGTGGTGGATCTTGTCCATCGCTACCAAGATGATGGGGTTGAGGCGGTGATTTATACCGACATCGGGCGTGATGGCATGATGCACGGCGTCAATATCGAGGACACACGGCGGCTTGCCGACGCGATCTCGATCCCGGTGATCGCCTCCGGAGGGATCGCGAGCCTCGATGATATCCGTAAGCTCTGCGCTATTGCCGATGCCGGCATCGAAGGGGCGATCGCCGGCCGTGCTCTCTACGAGGGCAAATTGGTATTGCGCGAAGCCCAAGCTTTAGCTGACGAACTTGACCGCTCAGGTAGCGGCCGCCCGCTTTAAAATGCTGGCCAAGCGGCTTATCCCGTGTCTCGATGTCAATTGCGGCCGGGTCGTTAAGGGTGTGCGATTCCAGGAGATCCGCGATGCGGGCGATCCCGTGGAGGCCGCGCGGCATTACGACGCGGGCGGTGCCGACGAGATTACGTTCCTAGACATCAGTGCGAGCCATGAGGGGCGCGAAACCATGGTCTCGGTCGTCGAAGCCATAGCGGCCCAGGTCTTCATCCCGTTAACGGTCGGGGGAGGGGTGCGTTTTGTGGCGGACGTGCGTCGCTTGTTGAACGCCGGAGCCGACAAGGTCGGCATCAATTCCGCCGCGGTCGTCCGTCCGGACTTCATCAAAGAGGCCGCCGATCATTTTGGGGCCCAATGTCTGGTGGTCGCCATCGACGCAAAGGCGGTCGGCGACCATTGGGAGGTCTTCACCCATGGCGGTCGGCGCGCGACCGGGCTTGATGTCGTGGAGTGGGCGTGCCGCATGGCCGACTACGGCGCGGGCGAGATTTTACTTACGAGCATGGACCGTGACGGCACTCGCGATGGTTTCGACCTGCGTCTTACGCGCGCCGTGACCTCGGCCGTTTCCGTGCCGGTGATCGCCTCGGGGGGCGTTGGTACTCTGGATCATTTGGTCGATGGTATCTTGGAAGGCGGGGCCGACGCTGTGTTAGCGGCGAGCATCTTCCATTTTGGGGAATTTTCGGTGGCCGAGGCCAAGCAGCACATGGCCGATCGTGGCATTGAGGTGCGCTTGTGACGGACGCGGCTTGGTTCTCCCAGGTCAAGTGGTCCGCTGACGGCTTGGTGGCGGCCATCGCCCAGGATTTCAAAACCCGACGGGTTCTGATGTTGGCATGGATGAGTCCGGAGGCGCTGCGCCTCAGTATAGAGGAGGGGAGGGCCGTCTACTGGTCTCGTTCTCGGCAACGTTTGTGGCGCAAAGGGGAAGAATCGGGGCACGTGCAGCGTCTCCATGAGGTGCGTCTCGATTGTGACGGCGACGGCGTCTTGTTGCTCGTAGAGCAGCTGGGCGGCATTGCTTGCCATACCGGGCGCGAGAGCTGTTTCTACTCCCGCCTGATAGATGGTCGGTTCGTGGCGGTGGACCCTGTGCTGAAGTCCCCTCAAGACATTTATGGGAAGGACAGCGAAATGTCGGATTTGGGAGTAAAATGAAAGACGAGGTGCTTGTAGAGCTTTATGCGACGCTGAGGGCGCGGAAGGATGCCGACCCGAAGGGCTCGTATGTAGCCTCCCTCTATCAGAAGGGTCTCGACGCCATTTTAAAGAAGGTCGGGGAAGAGGCCGCAGAGACCTTGATCGCGGCGAAAGGCGGTGATCGAGGGCAGATCATCCACGAGGTGGCGGACCTTTGGTTCCATAGCCTTGTTATGCTGGCCTTCTTGGACCTGAGTCCGGAGCAGGTCCTAGACGAGCTCAAGCGTCGATTTGGCCAGTCGGGGATCGAGGAAAAGGCGCGCCGGCAGGAGGGGCGATGATGGCGAACTGTATTTTTTGTCAGATTATCGGAAACCAGATCCCGACGCCGCGCGTATATGAGGATGATAGGCTCATTGTGATCGCGGATAAGTACCCCAAAGCCCCCGTACACCTGCTTCTTATCCCCCGTGAGCATATCGCGAGCCTCGAAGAGTTGACGCCCCAGCAGGACGGCTTGGTGGCCCATATGATCGGGCGGCTTCCGGAGGTTGCGCGCAAGGCGGGGCTGAAAGAAGGGTTCCGGACGATCATCAATACCGGTCCGGGGGGAGGGCAGGAAATCCCTCATCTACACATACACGTGCTTGGCGGCGGTCGGCTGCCCGGCTTTTAGGAGGCGGCAATGGATCTTTTTAGCATTTGGCATCTTCTGATCATCTTGGTTATCGTCATGATGCTTTTCGGGACCAGCAAGATCCGCAATATCGGTCCCGATCTGGGTAGCGCCATCAAGAACTTTCGGAACGCCATGAAAGACGAGACGGGAAAGCCCGACGAGGACGGCGAAGACTCTGTCGACCCGCTCGCGCAGAAGGAGACTCGCATCATCGAAGGCAAGGCCACGACCGCTTCGGCGGCGCCCAAGGCTAAGGCCGGGTCGTCGCGAACCCGCAAGAGTTAAGTTCGTAGCCGATGTTCGACTTCAGTTTTCCTGAAATTCTCATCATTGGCCTGGTCGCGGTCATTGTTCTCGATCCGCGCCACTTGCCTGACGTGGCGCGGTCGGCTGGCCGCTGGATGGGACGCGCGCGGCGGTTTATGAACAAGGTCAAAGAGGATTTGGATGGGCATGTGGGAACCGAACATTTGGGGCCCTTGCGCGAACTCAATCAGGAGTGGCAGCGCACTAAGTCCCTTTTGGAAGAATCCTTGACGCCGAGCGAATGGCAGGAGCCGCTCGGCGACGAGATCG
>JAJYPQ010000476.1 GCA_021795255.1 Pseudomonadota bacterium | reverse complement strand
AGAAGCTCTTTCACACCATTCACGAACAGGATCTCAAATCCGGCTGAGGGTGGCCCTTCACTCTCACTCTTCAGACTCATTTAAGGATTGGAAAATACTGCGTTGATCACGAGATTATTGATGACCTGGCTTAGCTGCCCCTCATCGGCGTAGACCTGCCAAAGATCACGAGCGATCAACACTTGCTCGCGGATATTCGACCCGCCCAAGGCAAACTGGACGGTGGATTCGACCAAAGGCCCCACATCCAAACGCCGGCGGACCGATTGACCGCCCTTGGTAACACTTAACAGTTGGTGCGTAAGCCCGCGCGCTCGGACGGCCGCGTTTTCGCACTCTTGAAGAAAAGTGGCCACCTCCGGCAAGCCGACGGTCTTCACGCGCGCAAGCGCCAGATTACCGACGATCGCGGCCAAGATGTTGTTGAAATCATGGGCAATGCCGCCCACTAAAATCCCCATCGACTCCCATTGACTGGCGCGCGCCGCGTCGTCTTGGGTCCGCCGCTGCTCGGTTACGTCGAGCGCAACCCCACTCACCCCAACCGTCTGTCCGGCCTCATTATCGATCGGGAACCAGCGAACCTCCATCAATCGACCTGACACCCGGACCGTTGTTTGACACCGTTTGCCGCTCAACGCCAACTCCGTATAGCGCGAAAACCACGCCGCGGCTCCGTCGTCGCGCCCGCGGAAACACTGGCCCAGCAGGGCCTCGCGCTTAAATCCGAGCAGCGCCAGGATGCGGCCCTCCAAGAGTTGCAGACACCCGTCTTGATCGAGCGTAAAAAGGACCACGGCCGCCGATTCGACCAACATCTGCAGGCGCGCCTGAGTCTCATAGAGCTCGCGCTCGGCCCGCCGAACAGTGGTCATGTCGCGCGCGATCTTAGAGGCCCCGATAACCCGTCCGGCGGTATCGTAGATCGGCGACACCGTGAGCGATATGACGAGGGGCTCGCCATCCTTACGTAAGCGGATAGTCTCGTAGGTTTCGACCCGCTCGCCTTCCTGAATGCGCGACAGGATATTGGTCTCTTCACTCTGACGATCCGGCGGGATCAGGATCGAGATCGGGCGCCCGATGGCCTCTTCGGCGCTATAGCCAAAAATACGCTCGGCGCCCTGATTCCAGGACTGGATGATACCCTTAAGGGTTTTGCTAACTATCGCATCTTGCGAGGATTCGACGATGGCGGAAAGATGTTGGCGGCTGGCCTGTGCTTCGGGACGCGAGAACGTCTCGACATCGGGGGCCAAGCGGCTCACCTCAGCTAGACCCAGCGCATGTCCGACCTCGTCTTGTATCGGCCGAAGATAGACCAAGATGCGTACCGGTGACCCCTTCTTCGGGACCCGCAAGACCTCGCGCGAAACCGGCTCTTTAGGATGTGGAAAAGGCGTGAGCGCGCGCTCCTCCGACACTAACAGGTCAGACCACGAAAGCCGCTGCGCCTCCTGCTCCGTATACCCATAGAGACGCTCGGCACCCGGGCTCCAGGCCGCGACTTGGCCGTCTGCAGACCAGGCCACCAAGGCCTCCGATGAGGTCTCGGTCAACGCCCGGAGCATCCGTTCCCGGTCGGTGCATGGCTCGGCTCCCATCATAAACCCCCCTCAGCCCGTCTTCGCCGAAAAGTGTGCCCCTAAGACCGACGCCTAGGCAAGCTGAGCGGGCGAGTCACGGCCGCGCCGATTAAGCCCGCTTGGGTCCAGCCGTCAGGTCCGAAAGCCTTTGTCTCTGCGCACCGTTGTCACCAAAGTTTTGTGGATCAAGCCAGGCGGCAAACGCCTCCTTAAGCCCCGGCCACTCGCTGTCGGTCACGGCATACCACGCCGTGTCGCGGTTACGACCTTTCACCACCGTCGCCTGCAAAAACGTGCCCTCATAGCGAAACCCGAGTCTAAGCGCCGCCCGCCGCGACGCGGCATTGAGGGCATCACATTTCCATTCGTAACGGCGATAGCCTAACGCGAAGGCGTGCGCCATCATGAGCGCCATGGCCTCGGTGGCCGCCGGCGTACGCTGTAAAAGCGGGGAAAAGACGAGCCACCCGACCTCGATCGATCCCGCCTCTTTGGCTATGCGCAGATAGGCCGCAAGACCCACGGCCCGGTGAGCCCGCTTTGGCCCTTGCACGCAGATCGCGTAAAAGTATGGATCGCACCCCGCACTCGCGGACCTAAGCCAGGACTCGTAGGCAACATAATCCGGAAACGGCCCCTGGGGAAGATAGGTCCATATGCGACCGTCCTTGTCGGCCTGGTTGGCCGCGAACAGATCGCGACCATGACGCTCTACGCAGAGGCGTTCAAGCGCACAAAAGCGCCCCTTGAGAACGCGTCCGTCCGGGAGGTCGGCCGGGCGCCAATCGGGCAGGGGCGCGCCCAGTGGCTGCCCCCATTCGTTGCGCCACGGATGGTCTTTGTGATCGGACACGATGATCCCGTCCTAAACGCCCGAGGCCGTACCCACCTGTGGGGCGCCATCCCGCATAAAAGGCTTGATCATATCGATCGGCAAGGGAAACACGATCGTCGAGTTGTTTTGTCCAGCGATCTCGGCCAGGGTCTGCAGATAGCGTAACTGCATGCCACCGGCCGCCGACGCGAGAATGTGCGCGGCGTTCACCAGGGTCTGAGCTGCCTGGTGCTCAGCCTCGGCATGGATCACCTTGGCGCGGCGATCGCGTTCGGCCTCAGCTTGCTTTGCGATCGCCCGCACCATGTCTTCCGTCAATTGGATGTCACGCACCTCGACGTTTTGCACAGCGACCCCCCATGCGCCCACCTGATCTGACAAGATACGATGGATATCGGCATTGAGGCGGTCACGCTCGGCTAGCATCTCGTCTAGATCATGTTTACCGAGCACCGAGCGCAAGGTCGTCTGCGCAAGCTTGCTCGTGGCCGCATAGTAATCCACCACCTGAATGAAGGCCTTTTCGGGATCGACTACCCGGAAATACAAGACCGCATCGACTTTGATCGACACATTGTCACGGGATATGGCTTCTTGAGCTGGCACCTCGTGCACCTGCGTGCGCAAATCGATTTTGACCTTGCGCTGCACAAACGGCACGACGACCACAAGCCCCGGCCCCTTCACCTTCCAAAACCGTCCGAGCTGAAACACGACTACGCGCTGATACTCGTAGACGACGGTCAGGGCCGAGGTCGCAAAGAGAATCAATATGAATGCCAGTATCAAACCGATGAAGACCATAAGCGCTCCTTGAGGACAGACGACAGAGACGGGCAAGACGCCCCGCCGCTCTCTCAGTGGCTTATGCGCGGAGCCAACATATCATACTCCCAAATCTCCGAAATGCGCTGGGTACCGCGGGTAAGCCAGGCGCGCACATGGAGCGTGCGCCCCGGTATCGGCAACACCTGTATCACCTGCCGCCAACCGCCGGTATAGGGGTTAAAACGCCAGGTGTTTTGGGTTACGAAACTTAAGGGCCGCACCCGCACATGGCCCGTGATCGCGCTGTGCGGGAGATTTTTGGGAAGGGTGCCGCGCGCATAATCGATAACATACTTGCGAGCGCCGGTGCGGGCCGTGCCCCCTATCAGGGTCGAGACCACCACAAGGCGCGGGCCCTGCCGTCTCTGTCGACTCCAGATCAAGCGATAGCGTTCGGCCCACACGTGACCGACGCGTGGTGGGATAAGGGGCGAAAAAAGAGCGGCGACGTTGGCAGGCCCACGCCCGCTAAACGGCCGCTCGTA
>JAJYPQ010000475.1 GCA_021795255.1 Pseudomonadota bacterium | reverse complement strand
GACGCTTAGGGCCGCAGGCTGTTGACATTCAAAGTCTGTATGCACGCCACGGCCTATTGGCCTACGATCCAGGCTATCGATCGACCGCCTCATGCAAGAGCGCCATTACCTTCGTCGACGGCGACGCCGGCGTTCTGGCGTATCGCGGTTATCCCATAGAACAATTGGCAGAGAAAAGTCACTTTTTGGAGGTGGCCTATCTGTTGATGTTTGGCGAGATCCCCTCAGCCTCCGAGGAGGCTGGCTTCAGGGACTCGGTATGCCAACACAACCTACTGCACGAGCAGGTCATCAGTTTTTATCGCGGTTTCCGTCGTGATGCGCATCCGATGGCGGTGATGGTGGGGGTCGTCGGGGCGCTTTCCGCGTTTTATCACGACGATATGGACATAAGGGACCCGCAACAGCGTGTGAACGCCGCCATCCGCTTAGTCGCTAAGATGCCGACCATCGCGGCCGCGAGCTATACCTACAGCATCGGTCGTCCCTTGCGCTACCCGCGCAACGAATATGATTACGCCGGCAATTTTCTCCAAATGCTCTTTGGGATGCCGAATCAGGATTTCGTCCTGGACCCGGTTCTGGCCAAGGCTATGGACCGAATCCTGATCCTGCATGCCGATCACGAACAGAACGCCTCCACATCGACTGTGCGCATGGCGGCGTCTTCGGGCGCCAATCCCTTCGCTTGTATCGCCTCTGGCATCGCGAGTCTATGGGGGCCGGCGCACGGCGGGGCCAACGAGGAAGTGGTGAAAATGCTGATCGAGATCGGCAGCCCGGACAATATTCCAAAAACCATCGCGCGCGCCAAGGATAAGAGCGATCCGTTTCGCTTGATGGGTTTTGGGCACCGACTTTACAAGAATTTCGACCCTCGGGCGCGCGTGATCCAAGAGAGTGCGCGCGAAGTCCTTGCCCATCTTGGGCTGGAGAACGACCCGCTGATGGCGGTTGCCTTGGAGCTAGAGCAGATCGCCCTGAAGGACGAGTATTTCATTGAGCGCAAGTTGTACCCCAATGTCGACTTCTACTCCGGTATACTCTTGCGCGCGATGGGGATACCGACGAAGATGTTCACAGCCGTGTTCGCCGTAGCACGGACGGCCGGGTGGGTCAGCCAATGGCTAGAATTACACAACGATCCCAGTCACGGCATAGACCGCCCTCGGCAGTTATACGTAGGCGAACCCTTGCGGAACTATCCCCGCCGCTAGTAAGGACCCTGCGGATGCACGATCTCTCGAGTGTCGCGGACGAAAGACGCCGGATTGCGGGCGGCGATGGCCCGGCTGATCGCAGTCGCCCTCGCGAGTCGTGCCGCGCAGACCGCTTGCGCCGGCGCTAAGTTGCCAACTCCCGGCTGGATACCAAGGTGCGTTCTGCGCGTCCGCCCGTTGCCCCGATTCGGTTCGTAGGAATCAAGGGCACGCGTGCGTCCAGTCGATCTCGAGGCCCTCGGGGTCGATGGCGGTTTTGGTCCGCGTCATACCTTAACGCCCTCGCGCACATGACGCTGCGTCTCGACTACGGCTACGGCCTCACGTCGGGCCATCGCAAACTCTGTGGCGTGGGAGCGGTAGCTTTTTACGTTTGGCCGCAGTTGCCGGTGACGGAGCTTGGGACACCGCACCGAACGAGGCGCTACGGTACCTCCCTATTCGGCTTTAGCCTTCACGAACGACCTCAGGAAGCTTGGCGCTTCAGGAAGTCTGTGGCGGCGGCTACGCGGCGCATATAGGCATCGCGCGCGATCGCTATATCGTCCAAGAAATATGGAAGCTCGCTTAAGAGCAAGGCCTGGGGTCCATCTACCAGGGCCTTTTGCGGGTGTGGATGAAAGTCCACGAGAACCATATTGGCGCCTGCGATAACGGCTTGGGCGGTCACCTGCTGAATGTCCAATATACCGTCGGGACCGCGATCCCGCGATCCGACCGAATGGGACGGATCGATGCATACCGGCATGCGGGTCAATCGTTTTACGACCGGTACGTGGGCAAAATCGACGAAGTTGCGGTGCGGATCACCCATATTGGTCTTCATGCCGCGTAGACCGAAAATGACGTTGCGGTTGCCTTCGCTTGCGACGTATTCGGCGGCATTGAGCGATTCTTCGAGCGTAATCCCGAAGCCACGCTTCAAGAGGACCGGGAACTGATGCTGGCGGCCGACAATTTTTAGGAGTTCGAAGTTCTGGGTATTACGTGTGCCGATTTGAAGCATGACCCCGGTCGGCGAACCGGTCTTTTCCAGCGCTTCACGGATTTCGTCCAAATGCGAGTCGTGGGTGATCTCCATCGCGATCACGCGGATGCCGTATTTGCCGGCCAACTCAAAGACCCAGGGCAGGCACGAGGCGCCGTGGCCTTGGAAGGAGTAGGGGTTGGTGCGCGGCTTGTAGGCTCCCATGCGGGTGCAGACTTGGCCGTGGGCGGCGAGCGCCTTCATCATCTCCTCGACATGCTGGGGGGTGTCTACGGCGCACAGGCCCGCGAAGATGTTCAAGGTGTCTTGCGCAAACCGGACTCCGTTGTAGTCGAAACCCGTGGGACGCTTGTCGTCGTGATGGCGGCCTAATATTCGGTACTCTTCCTCGATACGAACCACGCGCTCGACCCCGGGCAATGTCTCGATCTCATGCTTGTCTAGGGCGCTCGTGTCACCAATGAGGTAGACCTCGGTGAGCGTCACAAGGGCCCCCACCTCTTCGTGGATGCGCAGAGTGACGCCTGGCTTTTGGGAGAGAAAAGTCATCAGCTCGCGGAATACGCCGCTGTCTTTTGTTATATGGGGCTTTAGTACGACAATCATGACGGGTCCTTAAAGGCGCCACAGGCCGGCGCGCCGCCATTCTAACAAGTCCCGGAGTTTCAGCCTACCCGGGACAGCAAATTGGGCTTAGGCGCCCGATGCGGCCTTGGCTCGGCCTTTAGTCTCGAGTCTTGACGGGTGCAAGCGGGATGCTAATGATTGTCTCGCTTGATGTGTTGACGTAGGATCATTTTCGCGCCCGGCCTCTCCGGGGGGCGGACGCCTCAGGTTTAGGGTTCTGAACAGAAAGAGGTTTCTATGCAGACCGGTACCGTAAAGTGGTTTAACGACGCCAAGGGCTTTGGTTTCATCACGCCCAGTGACGGCAGTCCCGACGTATTCGTCCATTTTTCCGCCATCGAAGGCGCGGGGTTTCGTAGCCTCTCTGAAGGTCAAGCCGTTGAGTTTGAAGTGACCCAGGGCCCCAAGGGAGCGCAGGCGGCGCGTGTTATTCCGCGCTAACGGCGTGACCGTAAGGCCTGCGCTCCCGCTGTAGAGGCCTTCAATATGCGTGCGGCGCCCGAGCCTGGGGCCTCGGCCTGTACATCGGACCCAGGGAGTTCGCCTCGAACCGCGCGGCGCCACGAGCGGACTCATGTCGCTGACGCAACTGATCCATGTCTACGGCTAGCTTGCGGTGTTGGTCGGCTGCTTTCTGGAGGGCGAGACGATTCTCTTGCTCGGAGGCGTGGCGGCGGAGCAGGGCTATTTGTCCTTGCCGGGGGGCATCGTGGCCGCCTTCGTCGGGAGTATGAGCGGCGATCAATTATTCTTTTACGTAGGACGCTGCTACGGGCCGGGTTTGATCGAACGCAAGCCGCGCCTGAAAAAGGCCTCGGTGGTGCTGCAGGAGCGGCTCGCAAAACGCCAGACACTTCTCATCCTAGGCTTTCGGTTCCTGTATGGATTGCGGAGTGCAGCGCCGTT
>JAJYPQ010000474.1 GCA_021795255.1 Pseudomonadota bacterium | reverse complement strand
AAGACGCTCGCTATGGTGAAACGATACGCGCACTTGTCGCATGAGCACGTCGCGGGCGTTATGGAGGACATGGCTGGAAAGATTTTCGGAGGCGCGAAGTGAGCGCATGAAGATCACGCTAAAAGCCGAAATCCGCAGGCTCACACAAAGAGAGTACATCGAGCAATTCGGAATAACAGAGGGCGATGCGGGAGAAAACGAGCCCCGTTTTCGCGCGGTCGTGGAGGCCATCGAGAGGAAAGATGTTTTCGTCTTGAAGCACGGGGGCGAATGGCTGGGTGCCACTTACCCGGACGAGTGGTATGGCCCCATGCCGCTGGACGAGGCGCAAAGCCTCTGCGCCTCGATCAACGATACGCCGAACTTCGCAGCGCAAGCGGAGCAGACCCGCGCCTACCAGAGGCTTGCAAGAACCATCCGCAAGACGCGAACACCCGAGTACCGGGCGGCACTCAAGAAACAGACTGAGGCCCTTGCGGGCTTCGAGCCGACGCCATACCCATCCATACGACTCAAGCCACCAAGCCCGGATGACTCCTGGATAGTCCAAATGAGCGCCCGGCCTGAGCCCTTCACGCAAGACGAGATCGCGGAATACCAACGCATCGACCGTGCACGAAAGGTCCGGCACATGCAGGCGAAGCGCAACCGCGCAAAGCAGCCCGCCGCGACCGCCGCTAAGACCCAGAAGGCCGCCCAGAGGGCCGCCATGGCCCGCCAGATGCGGGCGCGAGGTGTGACAAATGGCGAGATTGCCACCGCCCTGGGCATCACGGTCCGGCAGGTGCAGAGGCTTTTAAGGAAGTAACCTGCCTTGGGGGTGACATTCCCCACTTCACAGAAAACCGCCTGTTTTTTGAAGCCTTTTAGGATGCCTCGTAACACGCCGCAATAGGGCGGCGATGTTTCGAGGAGTATCCCAATGTCGGAAACGCTAAAAACCGTCAAGCAATTCGCCGAAAGTAATCCCGCATTTTCGACCGGCGGACTAAGGTCTCTCCTTTTTTATCGCGGTCACGACGCGCTGAAGGCCGGGGCCATCTGCCGATTCGGCAAGCGCGTGCTAATCGACGAGACCCGTTTTCTCGAATGGGTCCGCGAGGGCGGCGCGGCCGTCATTCGTGGCAGGGGGCAAGAATGAGCGCCCGTACGGCTCGCCGAAAATTGGCGGTAATCCTTTTTAAAGTAGCAAACTTCCTACGCGGCTTGGGGCTGTCAGCATGAGCGCGTCAACGCTTCTCGACCGCCTGGAGGGCGTGAGGGCTACCGGCCCTGGTCGCTGGGTTGCGCGCTGCCCCGGACACCAGGACAAGGCCCCAAGCCTGTCTATCCGTGAGATTGACGACAGGGCGCTGATCCACTGCTTTGCGGGGTGCGCGGCGCCCGATGTTCTGGCGGCAGTCGGGCTTCGCCTGTCCGATCTGTTCAGTGACCGCCAGCCGTTCGAGGCGCCACCAAAGCATACCCGCGTACCCCTGCGCGATCTGATTCCGCTTTTGAGGCATGAGGCGCATATCGTGGCGGTCATAGGTGCGGACATGCTGTCGAGCCGGACTATCGACCAAGACTCTTGGGATCGTTTAGCCGAAGCCACACGCCGCATCGAAGAGGTGTCCTATGAGCTTGGCTAGAACCTTGCGCGAGATTGACGGCATCGAGGGCACGGCGGCCAAACTCACGCGGTCTGAGCCGCAGCCGCTACCCGATGGCTTGGCACCGGTCCCCGCGTTCGAGCCCAAACTTCTGCCCGAGACCATGCGTCCGTGGATCATGGATATTGCTGACCGCGTGAGCTGTCCTGCCGATTACGTCGCAATACCGGCCATGCTGGCGCTCGTGACTGCGCTGGGCCGAAAGGTCGGCATCCGTCCGCAATTTCACACCGACTGGACCGTGATACCGAACCTTTGGGGTTTGGTCGTAGGCCGTCCGGGCATGATGAAAAGCCCGGCCATGACGCAAGCCCTGGCTCCTCTCAAGCGGCTTGCTGCGCGCGCACAAGAGGCCTACTGCGTCGCGCGGGCACAATGGGAGCTGGACGCACGGGCCACCAAGCTGCGGGGTGAGGAGGGAGAGAAACAGGCCCGCGTACTGATTAAGAAAAACTCCACGGCCGACGTTTCAAGCCTATTGGCAGCGACCGTTCACCTCGACCAAGAACCGCTCCTGAGACGCTACACGACATCCAACGCGACACCCGAAGCCCTGGGCGAGCTGCTACGCCAGAATCCCCAAGGGCTGATGCTGGAACGCGACGAGATTATGGGCGTTTTGCGGACATTGGACCGAGACGAGAACGCCGACTATCGCGCTTTTCTGCTGGAAGCTTGGAGCGGCGACGGAAGCTTTACGTTTGACCGTATCGGGCGCGGGTTCAATCTCCACATTCCGGCGATGGCTTTAAGCATCTGTGGGACAACACAACCGGGACGGCTGCAAGCCTTCCTGTCAGCTTCTCTGCACGGCGGCGGGGGTGACGATGGACTCGTGCAGCGTTTCAGTATGATGGTCTGGCCCGATACGCCGAGCGAATGGCGGAACGTGGACCGCTGGCCCGACGGGGATGCTAAGCGCGAAGCGTTCGCCGCATTCGACCGACTCGACAATCTCGACTGGCGGGCCATCGGGGCGCAACAGGATACCGGCCTCAATGGCGATCCCGAAGGGCTCCCCTATCTACGCCTAGACGAGGCCGCGCATGAGCTTTTCTTGGGATGGCGCACGGAGACGGAAGCGCGATTACGGAGCGGCGATCTGCTACCGACCTTTGAGTCGCACTTGGCGAAGTACAGAAAGCTCGTGCCAGCCCTAGCCTTGATAATCCACCTTGCGGACGGTGGGAGCGGCCCCATTGGCGCACCGGCCATGCTGAAGGCGTTAGCGTGGGCGCAATATCTGGAGGCGCACGCGATCCGGGCCTATGGGTCCGCGCACCAACCTGAGGTCGCCACTGCAAAGGCCGTCCTTTCGCGCATCAAGCGGGGCGACCTGCCGCGCACAGGTTTTGGGTCGCGTGATGTATGGCGGCACGGCTGGACCGGACTGCGCGACCGCGAAGAAGTCGGGCGGGGCTTGGCCTATCTCGTGGACATGGGCTGGCTTTCCGAAGCGAAGCGCGAGACTGCGGGGCGGACGGCCACGATTTACACCCTGAACCCGGTGGCGAAGCTGTGAGGGCCGACTACTTGGGGATGCTAAGAAGCGGATACGCGCTTGTGAGCGAACTGCCAAAACTGCCAAAGGCCCCTTTTGACAGTAAAGACAGTGCCCGCACAAGTGAGAATCCCCAAACCGAACCCCGACTGACCCCCTCGGATACCGCGGCCGACTGGCGTCTACCCGTCGGCCGCGAGGTCTGGATGAGCCCCGCCGAAACCCAAGCCGAGATCGAGGTCCGTCATCCGGGGGCCATACCCCTACCCGATAGCGTTACTGTGACGGAACCCGGTACCGAGGGCGAGCGTCAGGCCGTCGCGTATGCCGAGAAGATACAAGCAGTCCGCGAGCAAGGCCGAGTGCCCGGCTCCTACACGGCGATAACGCACTGTCGCCACTGTGGGACGGTTCCCATCTTCGCGGGGGCTCCTGCCCGAGTGGACTCGTGCCCGTGGTGCTCCAACCGGTCCAGGGGCCTACCGATCCCGCGTCCACTCGTTTCTTGTGTCACCTGTCAGCACTTTACGGCTGACCCTATCGGCGATGGCGGTATTGGGTCCTGCGCGCGTGGTGGGCCACCGAAGGGCC
>JAJYPQ010000044.1 GCA_021795255.1 Pseudomonadota bacterium | reverse complement strand
CGTCTGCGCGCGGCCGACCCGCACAAACGGTTTTTGGAGGTCGCCGGCCGCCTCGATCTGCGGGACATGTGGCAGCTTCTTAAAAAGGCCGCCCTCCTGGTCTCTCCGGACACCGGCATAGCCCATCTCGCACGACTCACAAAGACCCCGTCAGTCGTGCTTTATGGGCCAGGACAAGCAGACCTCTTCGGCCCAGGGCAGTTTTTTGCCGATGCCGCTTATCGCGCCGTGACCATCGCCGAGATGCCTTGTCGAAACGAGACTGTGCTCTTTGCAGGGACGCGCCCCTGGATACGCACGTGTGCGCGTATGCCTTCGGCTTGTCATTTCGAGGCTCGTTGCAGTACCGGTATCGGTGTCGAGAAAGTGATTAGCGCCATTCACGATGTCTTAAAGACCAAGGAGGCCTAACGGGGCGCCAGACCTAGCGCGCGCAGCGACACATCCAGGACCAAGAGTTGATAGACGGGTTCAGCCAGTTTATCGAAGCCGCCGCGAAAACTCGCAACGAGCGTATCGACGCGCGATCCATGTAATTGACCATGGGTCGCTTGCGCCAGACGCTCGCCAAGACCCGGCAAACGCGCAGCAAGCTCCCCGCGTAACCACGAGCTCAAAGGCGGCGAGAAGCCGCGCTTCTTCGCGGTCAGGAGCTTTTCCTGTTGACACAGCTGACAGGTTTCGACCAGCAGACTTTTGGCGGGACGCCGAAACCGTTGCCGGTCAGACAAGCCCATCACCGCTTCGACTAGCCGCTGATCTAAAAGGGGGGCGCGCAACTCTAGGCCGTGGGCCATGGTGCAGAGGTCTCCTTTACGCAAGATATACTCGGGAAGATAGTTGGCGAAATCAATCTCCAAAAGCGCCTTTACGCCTCTCTGGGCTGAGGGGAAATCACGCCAATACACGACCGATGGCGCAGACAGATCCGGCTGCAAATAACGGCGCACGGCCGGCGACATCCCCGAGAACCGGAGCACATAGGCGTCCTGCCAGGAGAGGCCTAGCTCCTCCCGCCAACGGGCGGCCTTCTCCCAGGGTAAGCAATCAGCTGCCAAGGACAGGGTCATAGACCCCCGCCAGCGACTGCGCAGATGCTGCGCGTAACGCTTATAGCCCGCGAACAGTTCATCGCCTCCATCCCCACCCAAAACCACCTTGACCTCTTGGCTTGCGGCCCGCGCCAAGTACCAGAGAGGAAGGGCGCTGGGATCGGCAAAGGGTTCATCGAGATCCTGGACGATCCGATCAAAATCCTCTGAAAGAGCGGGTACTATAGGGATGGCGCGGTGAGCCAGCCCCAAGACCTTCGCCATCCGCACGGCCTGCGGCCCCTCATCATAGGAGCTCCCGGGAAAGGTCGCGGTAAACGCCGTGATGTTGGTGTAACCCTGGCGCACGAGGCTTGCGGCCACGACCGCGGAATCGATGCCGCCGCTCAAGAAAAGGCCCACCGGGCGATCAGAGGCAGTGCGTAACCCGATGGCCTGATCCAAGGTCTGCCGGAAATCGGCGGAAGAGGTCCCTGGCCTCCAGTAAGGCCGGACATGAGGGGAGGCACCTTTGCCAAACTCAAGGATCAAGACGTGGGAGTTTGGTAGCCTATGCACATTCTTAAGGAGGGTCAGCGGCGCCGGAACGTAACGGTGGGCCAAGTAGGCGTCGACGGCGAGCGGGGCAATCTCGACCTCACCGTCAAGATAGGGTAAAAGCGCCTTAAGCGTCGAGGCGAAGGCAAAATCGTGTCCATCCCAATAATACAGGAGGGGCTTTAGACCCAACCGGTCGCGGACGGCCAGGAGTCTCCGTTGACGCAAATCGAGAATGACCACGGCGAACATCCCGCGTAGGCGATCTACGAAGGCGTCGCCCCAGGCCTCGTAGGCATAAAGGATAAATTCCGTGTCGCTCGTGGTGCGAAAGTTATACCCCTTCCGGATCAACTCGGCGCGGTCTTCTTCGTAACCGTAGACCTCGCCATTAAAACAGATCCAGATATCCTTTTGGGCGTTGGCCATGGGCTGGTCGGCATCCGGACGGGGATCGCGGATGCTGAGCCGGGCGTGCAAAAGGCCGGATGTCGCACGGTCGCGATCTTCCTTAAAATCCGCGTTCCACAGGATCGCGTGGCGCGCATCAGGCCCACGCTGAGAAAGCGCCGCCAACATGGCCGCGCTCTGCTCGGCTCGTACCACACGTTGACCGACGAAACCCCCGATCCCGCACATAAGAACGTATCCTCCCGAATAGCGCATCATAGCAGGCGGCCCCGCCGAAACGAGCTGTTGGGCCTCTAGTGGCTTCACGGGCCGGGACCGAGGAGAGCCTCCGAGGCGTTTAACATATCGCGGGGCACCGACGCGACCGCGCCCATCCAGGGAAGGAAGGGGCGTTTCTAGCAATGAGGAGACCAGGCGGCACCCGGATGATCTAGACATGCGGCAGGGGACCCGAAGCTCGGGCCGTGTTTCGCGTGCGCCGCTTCTTCGGATACACTCGCCTCCATGGCCAAAGTTCGCGGATACACGGAAGACCCCAAAACGGACGAACCGCGGGTCCTTGTCATTCGCCGCGACAACATCGGCGACCTTGTGTGTACGCTGCCTGTCTTTGAGACCCTGCGCCGCCGGTATCCGTATGCGCACCTAGGGGCGCTCGTAAACTCTTATAACGCCCCGCTCCTTGCGGGCAACCCCTTTATCGACCATGTCCATACCTATACCAAATCCAAACACCAACGACAGAGCGGCCGCTTGGCCCTAGCGCGCGATCGTATGGACCTGCTTTTTGAGCTGCGCCGACTGCGATACCGAACCGTGGTGCACGCCGGAAGCCGCGTGCGTGCCGAGATGCGCTTTCTGGCGCGATTCGCAGGCATAAAACACGAAATTCTCGACCATGTCGGCGACGGGTCGCTACACGAAGTCGAACGTGTATACGGACTGCTACACGCTTTTGGTATAAGTGCGCCGCTGCCCGCGCCGCGTCTTACGCCCCCCGCGGCACAACTAGCTGCGGTAACAACTTGGCTTACCGAGCAAGGCTTTGAACGGGCGGTCGGTCTCCATATCAGTGCGCGGGAAGACGAAAATCGTTGGCCACTGACGGGGTTTGCAGCACTGATAAAAGCGGGCGCCGATCGAGGCCATAAATTTGTCGTCTTTTGGTCGCCCGGTGACCCGAGTCGCCCGGAACACCCAGGGGACGATGACCGGGCTCGTGCCCTGATGGACTTATGTCGAGATCTGCCCGTGATCGCGTATCCGACAGCCGATTTAGCGGCGCTTACGGCAGCCCTTGCCGCGGTCCCCGCGCTCGTTGGATCTGACGGTGGACATTGCCATATCGCAGCCGCCGTGGGGACCCGTGTTATCGGCCTTTACTGTTCGCATAAAACCAGCCAATGGCGGCCATGGGGCACGACGCACACCGTGTTATCCGCCCCACGGGTAAGCGATATCTCGGTGGAGGCCGTTCTAGCAGCCCTTCCGAAGAGCGCAAGACCATGACCCAACCGAGACGGGTTTTTTTGGTAGGACCCGCGACATTGGGAAAGCTTGCCTTGGCGTCGACCTTTCTGATCCGGCAAATACCGGGCCGCGCTCTGTTTTTGTCAGGACCTCCGGCCGCGCAAGCACAGTAAGGGTGACGCTAAGAACGCGCCGGAGAAGAAGCGTTTTAATGATGCCTATGCTGCGGGAGTTCCCATACCGCCGTGTAATGCAAAGGTGGCGAGTCTTTTTACGCCCCACAGCAAAAGAGGCGGGTGGTCGTATAGAATGGCTCCTCATTCACGATAGGTCTTGTATCAGCGATGCCGCGACGCAGACATAAAACACGGACCCGACTGGCGATTGGGGCATTAGCCGCAAGGCAAACATTCGTTCCGCGGCGACGCCCGAGCGGAATGCCCGCGCGCGTGCTCGTTAGCCTCTATTTCGAAGGGCTCGGGGACATTATCCTTTTAACACCCCTCATTGCGGCGTTGCACAAACTTTACCCCACGGCGGCTATTACCCTCACCATGCCGGAGGCCTATTTAGCGCTTTACGCAGGCCACCCCTACAACGTGACGGCCATGGCTTACGACAGGCACAATGTGAAAACCTTGTGGGAGTTAAAACGGAATGGACCTTATGACATCGCCATAGTCCCACTTGCCAGTCGGCAGGCGTGGTTGGCGCGAGCCGTTGGTGCCCGGTGGATTCGTGGTTTTGTCGGTGACCGCTGGTACTACCGCCTGCCTATTGATGAGCTTCTGCCGTATCCCCGGTCAATCGTACCCTTTAGTGACATGTGGACAGACCTGGCGGGGGAGCGGGTAGACACTCTCTATGACAAGGCGGATTGGCCGATGCCGCCGCTAAACCAAGATCTGGCCATTCAAGGCCCTTACGTCGTCCTGCATCTTGCCGCAAGCTCCGCGGTGAGGAATTGGGAACCTGGTCATTGGGCCCAACTTGCGGCAATGCTGACCGAACGCGGCTTAACGGTAGCGCTGACGACCGGCACCAACCAATCGGACCTCATCCATGAGGTAGATCCCAATGGGCACTACCGTCATTACCCTGGAGACCTGTCGTTGGTGGGGTTGTGGCACCTCTTGTCCAGTGCGCGCTTGCTCGTCGTCCCGGATACGGGTGTAGCCCATCTTGCAAAGCTGACACAGACGCCAACGGTTGTTCTTTTCGGACAATGCGATCCCGCGCTATACGATCCTGGGCGCTTTTGGGCGGAAATGCCCTATCGAGCGGTCACTGTCGCGGACCTAGCATGCCGCGACCAGCCATGGTTCAAGAACCGGCCGGGCATTCTCAATGATCTCAAACGATGCATGCGTAGCCTAGAAGACTGCCACCATGACCGTACCTGTATGCGCGCCCTCGCGGTTGATCAGGTTATGCGCGCCGCGCAGGAGCTCCTTGACCTGGGGAAACCACTAACGGTAGATGCTTGTGATTAAACGTCTAGACGAAAAAACTCGTCCGCGCACGGTATGGGGGGCAACAATAGCAGAATTGATACAAGGTCGGGATATAGAAACGCGCCCCCTCTCAATGCGGGGAATGATTATGCAGACTCCGTGGTTACGAGCGAGATTGACGAGGTAGGCATGTTAGGCAGATTCATTAGATTTTTTGAAGAAAAAGCAGATCGGGCGCGAGCACTGTCGGTTCGAACGCGGTTCATTATTGCTGAAATGTGTGGGTTAGCCATAGTCTGGCCCCTTCCCCACACAATAGCGCTTCGCAACGCGCTCATGGTTATGTTGTTCGCAACGCTCTTTTCGCAGGTCTCGTGGAAGATGGCTGGAGAAATCGCCTGGGGGCCGCTTCGAAAAGTAACGGTGTTTTACGTTGCCTTTACCCTTTGGATATTAGTCGGAGCGATCTTCATATCACCATTTCACCATTGGAGTCTTGGCGAAATTAGGGGCCAGTGGTTAGGCGGATTTGCGGCGCTCCTTATAGGGGCAGCGTGCGCACTTCAGAAGGACGCACGAGTCGCATCTGCAATCGTCGTGGTATCGCTAAGTATTTTTGTCGTGCAAATCGTGGCGGTTGATCTTCAAGGTCTCTGGCTGGTTGCTCATTCCGGCGCATGGTCCCACATGGCACGGGTGGGGGGACTAACCGCTGGACCAGGAAAGGCCAGTTACCTCACCAATTTTCTTTTGAGTGGTCTTGTTGCCGAACTGAGCCTAAGGATGGAAGGCAGCCACAGTCAGCTTTGGTCGTCGTGGCGGCTGGGCACTCTGCTTTTACTGTGTTTCGTAAGCATCTATTTTGAATCTATGCGCAACGAAATTTTCGATATTGGGATTTTTTCGGGATTCGTTGGGGTAGTCGGCTATCGAGCGCAGCGCGGGCGGGCGGCGCGCCGTACCTTATTGTTAGTAGCGGGAAGTGTCGTGGTCGTCGTGATAACAGCGAGTCTAGACCTAGCCTTAGACCCCCGCTGGCAAACGTTATGGGCAACGATACCAGTAGCGCTTGATACCACACACCATCTGGCATGGTTAAACGCACAGCGCTACCCCTTACCACATCTTCCCAATGGTCAAGTGGTGAGCGCGTCCAACTATCTGCGAGTCGCATGGATTAAGGAGGGTTTAAGGACCGTGATCAGGTATCCGTTAGGGGTCGGTTACGGGCGCTCTGCGTTTGGGCACGCCCTTCGCTTGCGCTTTGGTGATGCAGCTACCACCATGGGGCTTAATAACTCCCTGCTAACCGTTGCCATTGGGACCGGGATACCGGGCACTTTATTGTGGTTGGGATGGTTCTGGTCTATGGCGCGATTTAGTTTCACGCGCGTTACCGGGAAACATGCTTTCGCGGCGCGGTTCTCCTTGCTTATTATTCTGGCCTTCGGTGTTCGGATGTGCCTAGACAACGTTATGCAAAACTACACCCTTGAGCAATTTATGTTCCTTGTCGGGCTTCTCTTTCCGTTATCTCTTGGCGCAGGCGCGCCCAACTACGGAGTGCGCGTTTGCGAAAAAGGCCGAGACCCTAGCCGGAGCAAACCGGACGCTATCACTTCAGGAGCAACGCCACATTAGCGCCCTCGACCTTTGGTGGTTTGAGCATCAGATCGAAACTGCCGTTCCTGGGGTTTGACCCGATCCAGAAAGCTCGGTTGGGGACACCTTGATTGAGTCTGTGTACACACAGCCGTGGTGGTACTAATGGCGCAATCGCGAGGGAATAAGCGGCGTACGCCGGCCAATCTTAACCTCCAGGGTCTTCTTGACCTATAATAAAGCCACCCGTTGCGAAACGTTCCTGGCAAATGGAGCGTCAACAGCTTACTACCATCTTTAATTATCTTGAGGAATAATTCGTCATCGCTGTCCGGCTACGGCACCGCCGAGGGCCTCATAGTATGTTGGAGGCATCTGGCCAAGCGCGCCGAGCAAGTAATCAAGCCTAGCGGGATCATTTGGCCGGTCTAGCGGTATCGGGAATATCTTATCGCAGGGGCCAAAAGAGTGGTCGGCCTTTCTGACATAGGTCACCTCTATGCTTTCATAAAGGACGATGCCACCAAACAATCCTACGTGCCCAAAGTTGTTCGCATGAACGTGAATAACCTGATGAGCTTTGTTCAATTTTGCGAGCGCCGCAACAACCTTTTCCAGGTGTGGCAGCGACCACACTTTAAGGAGGTCATGGAACTCAATGACGATCTGGGAGAACTGCTCGAGAGTGGACTCTTCTATATGAGATAGAATGTTCCATTCATCGCCCTCTATGTCCATATTTAGTACTAGATCGCGGTTCTCGGTATGGCCATTCTTATCTAAAATGTGCGCTACGGTCTTAAAGACGCCGTCATCAGAGTTGGCGGAGGCAATACCTAGTTTTGAGAAATGGACATTGGGGTGCTCAAAAGGTGGGGCGTCAATCGTGTGATCATACTGGTAGATATGGCATCCTCGTGTAACCATATCTATATCCCAGGAAACTTCCTGGTTAATACCGAGATTATACACAGTCGCACCATTAAGTCCGCTGTCTAGCATCACATATCCGCCATCTCGGTCATGGCCTACACGTACAAGGCCCTTCCCTCTTACATCCCGAGGGCAGAGGTTAGCTACGATCTGATAAACCAATTGCGGTCTTGGGTGATTCACGATGATCGGCATAGCCCTTAGCTGTGACTGAACTTTCCGTACTCGCCTGCGCGTTCGCCGCAATATGGGCATACGCCATTCTTTTTTGTGCCACTTCGACAACAAAGACCATAAGGGGGATTTTTGGCCTCGAACTGCGCGTCTTGCTATCACGGGTTATCCCTGTGCTCGTTAGATACTGGATGGGGACGCTAGATGAAAAGCGGCCGAATAATCACAGCCATTCTATAACAAAAGGTGTGATGAGGAAGTGTTTCGCTTTTGTATAAATCTCAATCCGGCGCAGTCAAGGGAACGGTAAAGCGACTAAGGTGGTAAGCGGCTTCCATAATTTTATCTATCGGCAGGCCATTCAGGCAATCGGCCACACCCGAACCATGGCAACCGTTTTCGCGACACGGCTGGCACGGGCGCTCGTTACGAATTACGGCGAGCTTTCTTGGGTCTATCCAGGGAACAGCGGTTGCCGGGTCTCCGGGCCCGAAAATTGACACGACAGGGGTGTCGCAAGCGGCAGCGATATGTCCAAGACCCGAGTCCGTCGCGATCACGCAGCGTGCCTCCGCAATTGTGCGTACAACGGCTGCTAGCGACGCGCCAATGGTGGCGCGGGAAACGTCGCATACTTGGGCCGCTTGCTCGGCAATCCCACCAACTGGCCCCGCTAGCACAACTTCGCTCTCGGGGTGCGCGGCTTTCAGCCTCTTCACGATAAGAACGGTTTCAATAAGGGGAATGGAACGGCCTGCCTGCGAGGCATCCGGGCCGATTACGAAAATTGGCGGACGTGTAGCAGCCGTAGCCACCAAGTCACGCCGAGAAAAGGACGGCGGTACCGGGATAACTCCGAGGGGACGCCCTAGCTCACAATTCTGGACAATACCATGTGCTCGCGGGACAGGGACATGATGCGTGTA
Organism: Pseudomonadota bacterium; assembly: GCA_021795255.1. The sequence goes on along the minus strand of JAJYPQ010000044.1, from coordinate 7,702 downwards.
GATGCACCGCTGTGCCCACCGTTTCAGGTGAATCTTATGGTAGGAATCCTGCGTCACGCTTACCGGGATCCGCGCGGCCCAAGCAATCCATGCGCCTAGCGACCCGTCACCAACCGAAATCATGGCATCGTATGTGTTCCACCGCACCCGGGCGATAAACGAAAGGCGGCCCTTCAAGTCCCGAAGGGGGGAGATTGACCGCCACCTCTTGACGGGGACAAGATGCTCATATTGGATATAGGGACTGTAAGTTAGGGCCAGCCCTGCCAAACGGGTATCCAGCACGGTATGCACTACCCAGCCGCCTTTAAATAAGGATTCGAGAAGGGGTATGGCGCATACTGCGTCGCCAATGGATGTTGGCAAAACGACCAACACTTTGCTCCCCTCTCCAAACCGCATTGCGCCCCCCCCTAATAACCGGCTATGTTCGTTCAGCCTATCAAACTTACTTGTGTGGTCTACCCAGAGTCTGATGCGGATCCCTACCCTTAGATAGGATCTCCGAACCCTTAAGTGGGCAGCCCCCCAGATTGTTTAAGCAGCCATGTCTCAGAGGCGTCACGGTATAAGTCTGCCCACAATGTCTGTCGGTCCCGTGTTAGATGGCACACCTAATGATTGGTGAAATCGCAATATTTGGCAAGAGAGCGCGAGCCTTTAAGATCGATTCGGCGACCAGTGCGCGCACCGAGAACCTGAGAATGACCCCTTCGTATTTGACACGGCACCAACAGCATTTGACAAATGCGTCTTGCACACCACCGCGCCTTGCCCCCCTTGCTGATGGCGGCCCTGCGGCGCTCCAGGGTTTCCTTCCAGGCCTCAGCACAGAAAATCCGCCTCCGACATGGTGATTACGACACACCTTGCTCATGGTATTCCGCTCCTTGTATCACCGCCGTAAGGGCGGGCGCCCGCTTAACACGGTGTCCTAACATTTGGGTCGACTTCTGTCTTTCCAACCCGACATCTGCCCCAAAACAGCGCGTGACCAGAGGCGCGACGAGACGGCTGCCGAACCCCAAACTGAGACTCGGGTTGGCCCGCATTACCTCGGTGTTAGGTGCATGATATGTATCCCGGCACCATGCCGTGGGCAACCGGAAACAAACCGATCGCCGAGTGTTGCGCGATTTGCGAACTAAGGTGATTATTCGTTTCGTCGACAGGAGCAGCCGCCTTCCATGCCTTTATCGGTCATAGTGATCACAAAAAACGAGGCCGCCATGATTCGTCGCTGCCTAGCCTCGGTGTCATGGGCGGATGAGATTATCGTGGTCGATTCGGGGAGCACGGACTGCACGGTGGCCGTCTGCCGTGAATTTACACCCCATGTCATCAGCACCGACTGGGCGGGTTTTGGCCCGCAAAAGAACCGTGCGCTCGATCTTGCCACGGGTACCTGGGTCTTGGCCCTGGATGCCGACGAATACCTGCCCACCCAGGCGCAAGCCGAAATTCAGCAGGTGCTGGCAGGCGAGAGCAAGATCAACGCCTACCGAATCCCGCGCCTCTCCAGCTATTGCGGTCGATTCATGGGTCATGGCGGATGGTATCCCGATTACGTCATCCGGCTTTTCCGCCGGGGCTGCGCGCGTTTTAGCGACGATATTGTTCACGAGCGCTTGGTGGTCCAAGGGGCGGTCGGCACCTTGTCCTCGCCTCTCCATCATGAGACCTACCGCGATCTTGAGGAGGTTCTCCATAAAGTCGACAGTTACTCGACGGCCGGTGCCACGATGGCGGCCCAAAAAGGACGCCGGGGTTCCTTGCCCCAAGCCCTCATACATGGCGTTTGGGCATTTGTACGCACTTACTTCGTGCAGTTTGGTTTGCTCGACGGCGCTGAGGGGCTGATGCTGGCCATATCGAACGCCGAGGTGACGTACTATAAGTACGCCAAACTGCGTCTTCTGACGAAAACGCGAGATCGCACATGAGCTCTGATTCACTTACGCCGATCCGACGACTCTTCTCTTATACCCTCAATGGCATTAGGCGACGTCTCGTCTGATATGGACATCCTGATCGTTAAGACTTCGTCGCTCGGCGATGTGGTCCATAATCTGCCCATGGTGTCGGATATTCGCGCTCACTTTCCCAGGGCGCGTATCGACTGGGTGGTGGAAAAGGCCTTTGCTGACATTCCCGCCCTGCATCCTGCAATCCGCACGGTGATCCCAGTAGAGTTGCGTCGGTGGCGGCACGCATCTTGGCAAGCACAGACTTGGAAAGAGGTGAAGGAGTTTCGTAGGGCGCTGCGACAAACGCGTTACGATATGGTTTTGGACAGTCAAGGGCTTGTCAAAAGCGCGGCCTTGGCGCGGCTCGCCTCGGGACCCGTTTATGGTCCGGACCGAAGATCGGCGCGCGAAGCATGGGCGGCCCTGCTCTACCAAAAAGGAGTCCCCGTGGTGTGGGAGCAACACGCAGTGTGGCGCAACCGCTCGCTCGCGGCCGGAGCCTTGGCCTACCCGCTCCCAACGACGGCGCCCGATTACGGGCTTGTCCCTCCGCAACCGGCAACGGATATCGGTCCACAGCCCTATTGCGTAGCCCTACATGCCACCAGCCGCGCCTCGAAATTGTGGCCTCGAGCCTCATGGGTGGCCCTCGGTCGAAGGCTCGCGGAACAGGGGCTTGCCACCCTCTGGCCCTCGGGGAACCCGGAAGAAGAGAGGGCGGCGCACGAGATCGCGCGCGCCGTAGGGAGTGATGCCCACGCGCTCCCACGGATGAGTGTGAAAGACCTGACGGCAATCATCGGGGCGGCGCGCGGCGTAGTCGGAGTCGACACCGGGCTTGTGCATCTTGCCGCGGCCCTGAAGCGCCCCACAGTCGGGATCTTTTGCGACAGCGACACGCGGCAAACCGGGGTCCTTGCTGCGAACGCCTCGAGCCTTGGCGGTTTCGGCGCCCAGCCGCCGGTGGAGGAAGTCATACAAGCCCTGCAAAATGCTGGCGGGTGGGTGGTGTCATGAAGCTCTACACCCTACTCCTGCGTCTTGTGCTCCCATTGGCGCTCGTGCGCTTGTGGTGGCGCTCGCGCCCCCACACGCACTACGCGCCCCGTTGGGGCGAGCGCCTCGGCTACGGACCCCCGATGGTGGCCGGCTCCTTATGGGTTCATGCCGTATCGGTAGGCGAGGTGCGGGCAGCAGTACCCTTGATCCGCGCGCTTTTGGACGAACACCCAGACATCCCCTTGCTCGTGACCACGACCACCATGACCGGCGCGGCCCAGGTTGACATGCTGTTTGGACACAGCGTCCATCACAGATTTGCCCCCTTTGACTTACCAGGCGCCCTGAAGCGCTTTCTTGACACAACGCGGCCACGCGTTGCGGTCATCCTCGAGACCGAACTTTGGCCGAACCTGTTTCAGGCCTTAAGCCGGGCCGGTATCCCCTTAATGCTTGCCAATGTTCGGCTCTCGGAACGGTCCTATCGTCGCTACCGGCGTTTCCGGACCCTCACCAGGAATATGCTGGCGGTGCCCGCGGTCATCGCGGTTCAGTCGGGTGCGGACGCCGGTCGCTTGCAAGCCTTGGGGGCCCCGGAGGCCTCACTTCACGTGACGGGCAACATGAAGTTCGAACTGAGCCCCACAGCCGGCTTGCGCGAGGCAGCACAAGCCCTGCGCTACGAATGGGGCGAGCGCCCGGTCTGGGTCGCGGCGAGCACCCACCAGGGTGAGGAAGAAATCGTCCTGGATGTTCATGTAAGCCTGCAGGCGATAATCCCGACGCTCCTTTTGATCCTGGTTCCGCGCCACCCGGAACGCTTCGAGGCTGTCGGCCGGCTCATACGACAACGCGGCCTGTCGGTCGTGGAGCGCAGTCTCGGCTTGCCGGTAGCCCCCGCTACGGCCGTGCTGTTTGGGGACACCATGGGCGAACTTGTGCTGTTTTTTGCCGCGGCCGATTGCGCTTTCGTTGGCGGATCGTTGGTGGAAACAGGGGGACACAACCCACTCGAGGCCCTAGCGCTCGGGGTGCCTACGGTTTTTGGCCCCCATATGTTCAATTTCGACGAAATCGCGAAACTGACCCTCGCGGCGGGCGCGGGCGTGCAGGTGCACGATGCCTCGGGCCTGGCCCTGGCCATCGAACATTACCTCAGTGATCCACAAGCGCGATCCACCGCCGGGATTGCTGGAGAAAACCTCGTTTTGAAGCATCAAGGGGCTTGCGCTCAAACCCTGAAACTCCTGGAGCCTCTCTTTAGCCGTCCGCGACCGTCTTCGGTAAATCCCTGATCTCGCGGACCAGCTCCCGAAAACGAAGATGGTCGGCGCCACGCAACCACTCAAACACCACCGACTCGATCGACGCGATCCGTACGCCTTCGCGACCGAGCCGCTCAAGCGCCTGGGTGTGGTCCCCAATACTTCGGCTCGCGCACCCATCGGCAAGAACATAGGGGCTCTTGCCACGCGAAGCGAGTTCAAGAGCTGTCTGAAGGACGCAAACGTGGGTCTCGATGCCCGCAATCAGAACCTGGTCGCGATCGTCTTCGAAAACCGGGGCGATGTCGGCATCGGCGCAACAAGAGAACGTCATTTTATCGGCCTGATACACATCGTCGGACAGGACCGCGGCAAGCTCCGGGAGAAGGGGACCGAGGCCCTGGGGATACTGACGGGTCACGACAATGGGGATACCGATAAGCCGGGCGGCACGTGTCAATAAAAGAATGCGCGGAAGCAGGCCCGGGGGTGTGGGCGTCATGGCCGGGAAAAGACGCGCCTGAAAATCGACCAACAATAAGCGGCTGCGCTTAGCCTCGATCAGCATAGGAGCTTAGTAACGGGCCATGGTTGGGTCTACGGCTCGAGCCCACGCCTCGATTCCGCCCTTTAAGTTCACGACGTTCTTGAACCCGTTGTGTTCGAGAAACCGGCCGACATGAAGGCTGCGTACCCCCGTGTGGCAATAGACCACCAGCTCTTTTTCCGGATCGAAACTCCCCATCAGGGCGGGAATCTGCTGCATGGGCGCGTGCACGGAATCGGGCAGGGCGCAGAGCTTGTGTTCCCACGGCTCCCGGACATCCAGGAGGACCGGCTTATCGCCGGCCTTCAGCCGGCTGTGAAGCTCTTCGGGCGAAATTTCGCGCATAGGGTGCTTTCTTAGAAACGAAAAGGGTCTGGTTGGGGAGCGTTGATTAGTACGGGTACATCCGTCTCGAATAGCGACCGTTCGGAAAAACGGTCGGCCTCATGGCGCGTGATGACGCGCACCTCCCTCGCCGGCGCGGTCCCCACAATCACGACCAGACGCCCGCCCACGGCCAGCGATGCCCGAAACGCCGGGTCAGGCCCCAAAGGCAGAGCTCCGCTCACCAAGATGGCGTCATAGGGGCCGTGGCGCGGCCAACCGCGCGCCGCGTCACCCATCTCGAGATGGATGTCGCTCAGAGACAGGGCGTTCAGGTTGCGGGCCGCGTTCAGCTTGAATTCGGGGACGATCTCGACACTGTAGATACTGTGCGCAAGACCCGCCATAACCGCGGTGAGGTAGCCAGTCCCAGTACCGACCTCAAGCACTCGGTCAGGCGCTGAAAGGGCTAGGCTGTCGATCAGTCGGGCCTCCAGCATCGGGGAAAACATGACCTGTCCGCGACCGAGCGGAATGCTCATGTCGGCGAAGGCCATGGCCCGATACTTCGTGGGCACGAATTCCTCGCGCGGCACCTCGCGCAATCGCCCAAGGAGGCGCTCATCAAGCACCTCGCAGGTACGAATCTGCTGCGCGACCATATTCTGGCGCGCGACATCAAATGACGCTTGCGGCATACGCAAAAAGGGGGTCCAAAGCTGGAATTTCGAGCGTAAGCCTTTTGCCAGAGAGACGCAAGCGGCTCCTTGCAATCGCCCCGCGAATCCATTAGTTTTGATCGCCCATAGGTCGGCCTTAAGGGCCGACGAACGGCGCCGTGCGCGCGCCCCCCACTTCTTAGAATAGGACCCCGGGCGATGAACGCAGACCCTCGAATCTCGTCTCCCTTAACGCGTACTCTCGATAAGGCCATTACCACGCCCTTTCCGGCCTCCCGCAAGGTGTATATCAAGGGAGCGCGCGATCAAATCGCGGTCGGCATGCGGGAGATCACGCTCGAAAGCACGCCGGCGAATCTGGGCGCGGAAGTGAACTTGCCGCTTCGAGTGTATGACACCTCAGGACCCTATACCGATCCAGCCGCCCCCATCGACCTCGCACGCGGGCTCGCGCTGCTGCGCCAAGATTGGATCCAGGACCGTTCGGATGTCGAGAGGGTCAGTCTCTCTTCGCAATACTCACGCGAACGGGCAGCCGACAAGACCCTAGCTGAGATTCGCTTTCCAGCATCCCGCACGATGTGGAAGGCCAAGACCGGGGCCTGCGTGACGCAGATGCACTACGCACGACGCGGCATCATCACCCCGGAAATGGAATATATCGCCCTACGCGAAAACGCGGGGCAAGAGGCGCGGGGCACACAGGCCATTACGCCCGAAATGGTGCGTGACGAAGTGGCCCGCGGACGAGCCATCATCCCCGCCAACATTAACCACCCGGAACTCGAGCCCATGATCATCGGGCGACGCTTTCTTGTGAAAGTGAACGCCAATATCGGCAATTCGGCACTCGCCTCTAGCATCGAGGAAGAGGTGGAAAAAATGGTCTGGGCCACCCGCTGGGGTGCTGACACCATCATGGACCTTTCGACCGGCCGCAATATCCACGAAACACGCGAATGGATTATCCGCAACTCGCCAGTGCCGATCGGGACCGTGCCTATATACCAGGCCTTGGAGAAGGTCGGGGGGGCGGCTGAGGAACTCACCTGGGAGATGTTTCGCGATACCCTCATAGAACAGGCCGAGCAAGGAGTGGACTACTTTACGATCCATGCCGGCGTGCGCTTACCGTTCATTCCGCTGACCGCGAAGCGCCGGACGGGCATCGTGTCGCGCGGGGGCTCGATTCTTGCCAAGTGGTGTCTCGCTCATCACCAGGAAAACTTCCTCTACACCCATTTCCGCGAGATTTGCGAGATCATGCGTGCCTACGATGTCTCGTTCTCGCTCGGGGATGGCCTGCGTCCCGGATCGATTGCCGACGCCAACGATGAAGCCCAATTCGCCGAACTGGATACCTTGGGCGAGCTCACGCAGATCGCCTGGGAATATGACGTCCAGACCATGATCGAAGGCCCGGGGCACGTCCCCATGCACCTCATTAAAGAGAACATGGATCGGCAGTTGAAGGTGTGTGCGGAGGCCCCTTTTTATACACTGGGGCCGCTGACGACCGACATCGCGCCAGGCTATGATCACATCACATCGGCCATAGGTGCGGCCATGATCGGCTGGTTCGGGACTGCCTTGCTCTGTTATGTGACCCCGAAGGAGCACTTGGGGCTTCCCGATCGCGAAGACGTGAAAGACGGACTCATGGCCTACAAGATCGCAGCTCACGCCGCCGATCTCGCCAAGGGCCATCCGCAAGCACAAGAGCGGGACGATGCCTTGAGCAAGGCACGTTTCGAGTTCCGCTGGAACGATCAGTTTCACCTAGCCCTCGACCCGGAGCGGGCGCAGACCCTGCACGATGAAACACTACCGAAAGAGTCTGGCAAGGTGGCGCACTTCTGCTCCATGTGTGGCCCCAAATTCTGCTCCATGAAGATCACCCAGGAGGTGCGCGAGTACGCG
>JAJYPQ010000473.1 GCA_021795255.1 Pseudomonadota bacterium | reverse complement strand
GGTCGCCCGACTGTTGGCGATTACCAAGAAACGCGTCAATTTGAACCAGATGCGCGGAACGCCCGCGGAGGGTTCGGGAGCATAGCTATTGCATGGGGCGTTTAGGGCGGAAGTGGGGCAGGCCATGGAGGACTGCCTGCCCGCGCGATGGAATGAGGCTGTGGTTGCAGGCGGGGCTATTTGGAGCGCCCTGAGATCCACGGATGTTGGTCGTCGTAGAGATCGGGCTGTTCCTCCCGGAAGCGCTGGCGGCGGGCCTCGTGGTAACGCGCCAGATGGACGTGGTAGCGGCTTTCGCAGATGAAGGACAGCTCCCGCATGACTTCGCAGAGGATGTAGGCTGCTTCGTCCGGGATGCCGGTCGGGAACAGGGTTTCGATGGTGCAGTCGTAGTCGGTGTCCATAGTGGAAGTCCGCATGGGTTGGGGGTTGGGAAGCAGGCGCTTATCGCGGTGCAAAGCCTGATGAGGCGATGGCGTGGCGCAGACGTTCCGCAGTGGTCTGCATGTCATAAGCCTCCTCGTCATCGATGGCAAGTTGGCGATAATGGCTCCATCCGGCGCGTTTGAGGAATTGCGCGAAGGCCTGTACTTGGTTCTCCGCCACCTCGATGTGCAAGGCCAAGCATCGTCTGTTGGTCATCTGCGTCATGAAGATTTCTTCGCCTTGCGCTGTATGGCTTTCTTCGCGGCGCGCTCTTTCGCCTCCTTGATGCGGTAGGACTCGCCGTCGATAGAGATGATCTCGGCATGATGGGTGATGCGATCGACCATGGAGACGACGCAGGAGGCATTGGGGAAGACCTCCGGCCAGTCGGAGAATGATTTGTTGGTAGTGAGCAAGATGCTCTTGGTTTCGTAGCGCCGGCTGATCAGCTCGAAGAACAAATCGGCGTGGCGGTTGCCATAGGACAGATAGCCGACCTCGTCGACGCACAACAGGCTGGGCGCGCCATAATGGCGCAGCTTGCGGCGCAGCGCGGAGTCGCTGTCGAGGGCGGACAGCTCGGCCAGCATCTCCCCGGCGCTCATGAAGAGCACGGTATGGCCATGAATGAGGGCCTGGTGGGCGATATTGCGGGCGAGCATGGTCTTGCCCACCCCGTTGGGGCCGATCAATACGACGTTGGTGGCCTCTTTTAGGAATTCGAGGGTCATGAGCTCCTCGATCGCGCCCCGGTCACATTTCTCGGGCCAGTCCCAGTCGAAGTCGCAGAGGGGCTTGAAGCGCCCGATCTTGGCGGCGGAAAGACGCCGCTCGAGACTGCGCTTCGCGCGCTCGGCTTCCTCCCATTCGATGAGCCGAGCGACCCAGGGCTCGGGGCCAATGTCGGTCCAATGACTCAGGAGGCCGTTCAGCTTGAGGCCCTTTGCGCGTGCTTTCAAGGAATCAAGGTCATTCATCATCGTCCTCCCCACGGGTGAGTTGATCGTAGACTTTGAGATCAGCCGGCCTGACGGCGACATCGTGTGAGCGGATGTGACTGGGCATCAGGACCACCGGCAGTGGCCTGGCCTGTTCCTCGCGACGGCGCTCAAGCGCAAGGCGCACCGCGTTGGGGTGGGGCACGCCCCGCTCGATCGCCTCGGCGACAGCCGCGTCCAGCTCGGTGGCACCATAGCGATCGAGGAAATCGAGCAGCTGCGAGACGATGCCGCCGAGGTTGTCGCCGCGCTCCGCGGCCTGGGCGAGAAGCCAGTGGGCGGAGGGAACCGCCCGGGTCAGCCGATCGGTGCCGCTCAAGGTGCGGGCTTTGCGCTTTTCCTGGATCAGGGCCTCGATGTGCGTCGGCACTTCGATTTGTTGGCCCTTGTCGTAGGAGCGTGGGTGGACCGCCAGCACTTGGCCCCCGTCGACGATGCGAAGGCTGTCGAGCTCCGCCAGCACGGTGAGGGTGCGCCCGACATGGGTGTGGGGAATGCTGTAGTCGTTCTTGTCGAACCGGATATAAGGCGTCTTGCCTGCACTCACCTCCTCGCGCTCAATGACGGGATAGGGGTTCTCGGGCAGCGCCAGGAGGCTGGGACGTTCCCGTTCAAAGGCCTCGCCCACGGTTAAGCTCGGATCCTCCACCCAGCGCCTCTCCGAAGCCAGGCCATTGCACCAATCCTCGGCCTGGCGGTTCAGGTCATCGAGATCCTTGAACTCGCGCGCGGCAAAGAACGAATCGCGTATATACCTTACGGCGCGCTCCACGCGCCCTTTCTGATTCCCCCGGAAGGGGTCGCAGGGGCGCGGCTCGAAGTGGTAATGCTTGGCCAGATCAATGAGGGCGGGATTGAAGCGGACGATGTCCCCATGGCGCTCGAGCACCGCCGAGCGAAGGTTGTCGTACATGACGACCCTGGGGCACCCGCCCCACCGGGCGAAGGCCCCGAGATGGCCACGCTGGAAGTTCTCCATGCGCATGTTGAGGAAGAACCGCAGATAGATGTCCCGGCAGTTGGCCAGCACCATGACGAAGCCGGACAGATCTCGCTTGGCCCGGCCAATGGTGAGTTTCCCGAAGCTTCCCCAGTCACATTGGGCGCATTCTCCCGGCAGCATCCGCAGCCGCAAATAGGCTTCCACCCTGCGCGCAGGACGATGGCGTCTGATCACGCGGCGGAAGTGGCTTTGCGATCCGGCGAATCCCCGTTGGCGCACCATCTCGTATAGACGCGTTGCCCTGAGCGTCGGGTATTCCTTCAGCGTCTTGAGCACGAAGGGCAAATACCGATCGATCATCTGCGCACGCAAGGGCTGCGCAGACATCACATTGCCTTGAAGGCCAAGCACGCGCCTGACGACCGAGTGATGAACGTTCAATTGGCGCGCAATGGTCCCCACTTTCCAGCGCTCGGCATGGAAATAGCGCAGGATCATCGCCTCCTTCTCCGATGAAATCATTCTTGTTGTCTCCCGTTGGGTGAACGAAACCGGCCGAGGGTGGCCGGAAGGCGGCGATTCTTCAGAAATCCCAAGCGCCAAAACGCCGACACGGCACGATGGCACCATCCGCAGCGGTGGGCATCCCCGCTGGATAGGGCCGCGCTCGCCGGCGCGATGCGCTTAGGCTCCGTGGAATCGCCCACCAGTAAAGCAATTTGGATAGGGGGAGAGGAACCCTGATGCGTCACTTTTTGTTTTTGGCGGGCGCGGTAATCGCGCTGTCGGCGGGCATGGTTGAACTTGCCTTGGCGGCTTCGCTGATAACGACGCGCCGCCTCTCGCTGGTTCCGGCGCCGGGCCTTTTTGGAACAATCGTCGCTGCAATAGCGCTGACCACGGTCGCAAGGACTGCAGGCCAGAGCCGGACATCGGCACAGCGCACACCAGAATAATCGGGCAATCAGCTCCAACGGGGACTCTCAAAACGCTGAGAGTGCTGGACACCTCCACCCTGGAAATGGCAAACTTCCCTCGCTCTCAAAGCAAGGGACGGCGCAGTCCCGATTCCTACCGCCAAGTATTCGTCGGGGCTGCGCCTAATCTCTCAAGCAACCGCTTTTACCTCACTTCGTTCCTCGTGTCACCGTCCTGATAATCCGCGCCGTCCCGCCGGAAGCCAATATCCCGTACATCATCGTCAATCACAGCCGAGATCCAAGCAGAAACCAGCAGGACAGATGGCCTGTCGGCCACGTTCTTGAAACGCAAACGCCGATTGTTTGCGCATTGAGAGGGATTTCGTCGTCTCCATTACTCATTTCCGCGCAAATGAGCCAGAAAGACGCGTTTCCTCGTGATCGTTATCAGATGATGAACAAGCGACCATG
>JAJYPQ010000472.1 GCA_021795255.1 Pseudomonadota bacterium | reverse complement strand
GAGCACACCGCTGACGACAGCCGATCCCAATGGCACAAGCGCCTACAACGGCACCTACAAAACCCATGCCCAGCTGTTTGGTATCAGTATCAGCCGGAGATTTTCCTAGGACGATCGGGAGACCGGTTCAAAACGAGGGTGGTTCACAAGACAGGAAAGAAAAAGGCCGGAGCGGGCGCTCCGGCCTCTAGGACTACAAGGTGCCGATATCCTCGCCTGCCATCTGCCGCTTCACGATCTCGACGTCACGACGATTCAGGGCAAAGGGGAAGGAGCGGATGTCGGACGGACTCGAGTCGCCGTAAGGACGATTGCAGGCCGAGATCTCCTCATCATCCTTGCCGGGGCAACCCGACGTCTGGAATGGCTTGCCGGAGGCGATCAGGGAGGCGAGTTCCGCTTCGCTCACCCCAAAATCCACGACCCGACCCTCGTCATCAAATCGCATCTTGCTGATGTGACCACCGGCGTAATCGATGATAAAGCGCGCGAGTTGCACGCGTCGCCATTGATCCTTAGGCACGGGCGCCCAATCCTCCATCAACGATCCGCGCTCGGGGAAGAAGGCGAACATATGATTGTGTCCGCCCCGATCGGTGATCTCTTGCGCGACCGACAGAATCTCCTGCTCGGTCTCGCCCATGCCGCATATCAAGTGGGCTCCGAACTTCTCCGGCCCAAACACCTCCGCGGCCCACTCCAAAGCTTGCCAATACTTATCCCACTTGTGCGGGCTATCGACGGCCTTGCCGCGCGTCCGATCGAAAATCTCGGGCGTGACCGCGTCCAAGGCGATCGTGAAGATATCGGCCCCGGCATCGCGCAGGGCGATGAGGTCCGCCTTCTCCATGGTCGTGGGATTGGAAAGAATCGAAACCGGGACATGGGGGACCGCCGCGACCCACTGCTTTAGCAGAGTCATCGTATCGCGATCGGACTCGGGGTGCGTAATCATGGAGATGCACATGCGCTGAAACTGCGACCGATCGCTACCGCCTTGCATGCGCTCGATCACTTCCTCATAGCGTACGGTCGGCCAATCCACGCGGATGAAATTCCGATCCGCGTAGTCGCGCGCCTCTTCCCTATGCCGGGCTAGGCCGCAGTAGGCACAGTTGGCCCGGCAGCCCTCGGCGTAGGTCACGAGCAAATTCAAGCAGTGGGTGCATCCGGTCCTATGCATCTGGCCTGGAACGAGGCCCAAGGTCATGGCCGCGGCCGTCGACATCTGCACATATTCTGGAGACCGCATGGCGGGGGTCTTCATGTGATAATTCGGTCGATAGAACGTGACCGGTGTAACGGAGTCGGCAGTAGCGCTCATTGTTGTCTCCTCAGCAGAACTTAAGCGGCGAAATATTCACGAAATGCGATCCAACCCCGCTTATGGGTCGCATCCAAACGAGCGTCCGGCGTATGCCAACGCTCCATTAACCATCGCCTGCGCAAAACGGCACGCGCCAGGCTATCTTCAAACTCGTCACGCATGTCCTCGGCGAAACTCTTGAGAGCATTGCCGTCGCCCCCCAGAAGATCGGCGGCCGCTTGCCCGGCCCGCTCGCCGGACACGACCGCGCTTGCAATCCCTGCACCTGTGATCGGATGGGTCAGCCCGGCTGCGTCCCCGACGAACAGAATATTTTCATGAACCAGAGAGGCGCGCATCCCGCCTACCGGGATGGCACCACCCGTACGCGCGAGCACTTCACGACCCACCACACCCTCTTCGGCCAAGACCGCACATAAGCGTTCAAGAGGCGCCTTCAGATCGGCGACAAGCTTAAGATCGGCTCCGATTCCCACGTTCGCGACCGCTCCCTTGGGAAACAACCAACCATAGCCGCCAGGATAGTCATCCGACAACCAGATGTCGGTATCGGCATAAGGGCGCAATAAAGACAGTTGGTATTGACGCGTCTCCACCACCGGTAACGGCGGAAGGCCTATGCTCCGGGCCACCGTCGAGTGGGGCCCATCGGCGGCAATCAAGATTTGGTAGTGCGCCTGTTCCAGCTGCCCATCCGGCCCCCGCAGCAAAGCCGTCCTGCGGGCCTGGTCGATCTCTTTCAAAACGGTCTGGGCCTGCAACAACGCCCCAGCCTTCGACGCCTCGGTCGCCAAGGCCTGATCAAACATCGCCCTATCCACGATGAGGCCCGGAAAATTCGAATGTTCGCAGACCCCTGAGGGAAGTACGCTGCGCATACCTGCTATTTCTTGCACAAGGGCAGGACGCGCATAACGCCCCATGGGCAGCGGCACAAACTCCGCGCATTGAACGGGCTCTCCGAGCTTGCGTCGCTTATCGACGGCTAGAACCGAAAGGCCGGCCTCCGCTGCGCTGGCCGCGGCTCGGGCCCCGGCCGGGCCTAAACCAACAATCAGCACATCGAAGGCATTCACATTCATAGCGCCTGCGCTTGCTCGGAATCCAAGGCCTCGTGCAACACGCTGACAAGGTCGCCTGGTGTCAAAAGCAACATCTCCACTTGGTGCTGCGCAAAAAACGCCGCGACGATATCGTCCACCTGCTCCAAAGAAACATCGCGCAAAGCCGCTTCCAGATCGATGATCGCGCGCTTGGGGTGAACGAAGAAATCTCCGGTAATAAAGGCCTGCTTTAGGCGCCCACGGACCGTGTCCACGGCCAACATCACGCGCACAAGCCCGCCTGCGGTTTTACGTAGGGCACTGAGGTTGGCCATTTCAATCCTCGGCCTATCGGTCTCGAAGACCCATGCGTCTTTAGCCATCTCATCTTTGTAGCAAGCAAAAAGATCCTGCTCGGCGGCACCTAAGCCACCCTTTTCCAGGCTTACACCGAAACCTTCGGCAAAGGCTTGGGCGAGCGCTGCCTGAACGGTCTCCGCCGCCACGGGACGATCGAGCAAAGCGCGTAAGGTCGTAATGCGCTCGCGCGCTGATGCGATAGCCTTGTCGGACAACTTCTCCCGCGGGATCCGCAAAACCTTGAGCATTTTTTCGACGTCAAATTCGATGAGCACCGTTCCCTGGTACAAAATCGCGTCACCGTCGAATGCCCCTCCGGTACCGCCGATCTTGCGACCTTGGACCTCGATATCGTTACGTGGCCGAAACGCCGCCTCGACTCCCAAGGATCGCAAGCCGGTCACGACCATTTCGCATACCTGGCGCGCAATGACCAGCATGTCGGCGGTATCGAACGTTCGGCGATTCACGAAAAGTTCCCAACCAATCTGACCCTCGTCACAGTAAAGTGCGCCGCCGCCCGTTATGCGCCGCGAAACCGCGACACCCGCCAGGCGGCAATAGTCGAGATCAAGCTCTTGGCTAGCGCTTTGATGAAAGCCGATGAGTGCCGATGGTTGAAATCTGAGGAATCGCAGGGTATTGGGGGCGCCGGCTTGGCAGGACTCAATGAGTGTCCGGTCGAGCGCCATATTTTCAACGGCCGGCCGAACTCCGGTATCAAGCAAACGCCAGGGTGCGTTCATGCGCCACAACAACCCGACGAGCTCTCTTTGCCAATGACTTTCACTCGACCAAACACCCCTTGGCGACGCGTGGCCTCGCGTCGCGCCCGCTCTTGTTCCAGGATGCGCGGAAGATCGATCTCAAACCCTTGGTCAGTCCCTTCGAGCGCCATCACCTCGTCGCCTACGGCAATCGAGCAACACGCGGCTGTGACGCGCACTCGTCGATCCAAGCGTGCCGCCAATTCCACCATGCCATCGCTCGGATGCGCCATCCCGTTCATGCCCGCCATGACAGCATAGGCATCCATG
>JAJYPQ010000471.1 GCA_021795255.1 Pseudomonadota bacterium | reverse complement strand
GATCTCATTCGCGGCTTGTGTAAGTTCCCGAACAGTGCGGGCGTCGAAATAGGGACGTCAAGGACGTGACCGTTACACCAAGCGCTTGGATATCTGAGCGCGAAACCTTTTCAGGATCCCCACGAACCATGACGGACTTCCTACCGCTCACGATCGCCATACTCACGATCTCCGATACCAGGACTCAGGATAACGACACCTCAGGGCAAGCCCTGCTGGACCACCTCACTACGGCCGGACACCACTTGGGCGAAAGAGCCTTAGTCCGCGATGACCGCTACCTTCTCCGGGCCATCGTGTCGCGCTGGATCGCCGACCCGAAGATTCAGGTCGTGATTACGACCGGGGGCACCGGGCTGACCGGCCGTGATTCGACACCCGAGGCCCTAAAGCCGCTTTTCGATAAGGAGATCGAGGGCTTCGGCGAGCTTTTTCGATCCGTTTCCTACCACGAAATCGGCACTTCTACCCTTCAATCTCGGGCCCTGGCGGGCCTCGCCAACGGCACCGTTATCTTCTGCGTTCCCGGTTCGACCGGGGCTTGCCACACCGCCTGGAAGATCATTGAACCACAGCTCGATAAGCGCCAGCGACCGTGTAATCTGGTCGAACTTCTTCCCCGTTTCCGGGAACCCGTTTGATGACGAAATCCCCGAACACGCCGCTTTTGTCGCTGGAGGAGACCTGGGCACGTTTACTGACGGGTCTTTCTGCCATCACCGAGCAAGAGCGGCTGACGCTGGCTTCCGCCTCCTATCGGGTTTTGGCCGAACCGCTGCTCGCTCGCATCAATGTTCCGGGCTTTGATAATAGCGCCATGGATGGTTACGCCTTCTGTGCCCGTGACGTGGGCCCCAAAACCCGCGAGCTTCCCATAGGTTTGCGAGTAGCCGCCGGCGACGCACCGAGTGCCTTACCACCGGGCGCGGCCTGCCGCATCTTCACCGGCGCCCCGCTGCCTTCCGGCGCCGACACGGTCGTGATCCAAGAGGACTGCGAGATCCGTGGGGAAAGACTGATCTTGCCGCCGAAGTGGACGATTGGGGCACATATTCGCCGAGCGGGTGAGGACATCTCGGCTGGCGACACCATACTCGATAGGGGTCGGCGCTTGAGCCCGCAGGCCATCGGTCTTGCCGCCTCCTGCGGTTTTAGCGAAGTAAGCGTATACCGACGCCCGCGCGTGGTCTTGTTATCTACGGGCGATGAGCTGCGCGAGGCGGGCGGGGAACCCTTACGCGACGGACAGATTTACGATAGCAACCGGCCCATGCTTAAAGCCCTGCTGTTACGCATGGGTTGCGAGGTAGAGAGTCTTGGACCCATTGGGGACGATCTTGAGATGACCCGAGCCGCCTTGCGCCGCGCCGCCGAGCGGGCCGATCTGATCGTCACGACCGGGGGCGTCTCGGTGGGCGAAGAAGATCACGTCAAGATCGCTTTAGAAAAAGAAGGTGCATTAGATCTATGGCGAGTCGCCATAAAACCGGGCAAACCGTTGGCATTCGGACATATAGGGTCGGCGCATTTTCTTGGCTTGCCCGGGAACCCGGTTTCGAGCTTTGTCACCTTCCTGCTTTTTGTGCGTCCCTTTTTGATGGCACTGCAGGGCGAGGCGCCGCGGCCACCGACTGGCTTTCCCGTTTATGCGGGTTTTACGCGCACAAAAGGAGATAAACGTCGGGAATTCCTGCGTGCCCGCCTCACGCTGCGCGTCGATGGCGAGCTCGAGGCTTCCAGTTACGCCCAACAAAGCTCGGGGGTTCTTTCATCGGTCGCTTGGGCTGATGGCCTCGTTGATCTGCCAGCCGACACCCCCGTTGCCGTGGGCGATCGCGTCCTTTTTTTGCCGTTCGAGGGCCTACTGCCCTAACGCTACCCCCTCGGGCGCGCCGTAAAACTCCGGACTTCGGCCAACAGCCTAGACCCATACGGACCCGCACGGACCCGCGTGAACTAAGATCCTTCCTGTAAATCCTCGGGGCTATTGCAGTTCAAGGCCTCGGTCGCGGTCAGATCCACCCAAGCGTGGGGTACGCCCTGAAACCAATCCTGGGCCCGACGTCCTCCGTCATTTAAATAGGCATCCAAGGTCGCCAACAAGGCGGTCGACATAAGGCACACAAGCGGCTCCGGCCCGCGGGGGCTCCGGCCCGCGACCACGCCGCCCACGACTCGGGCCTGCCACAGCCTGGACACAATGTCAGACGGGAGCCGCGGGCAATCCACGGGGAGGCTTGCCGTCCACGGTTGAGCGGCCCGCCGCAAGGCCTGGCGCAGCCCGATCAAGGGACCGCCGAGGTCGTCTTGATCGTCGGTCACCACCTCGTAGCCGAAGGCTCGGTAACGGGTAAGGGAACGATTCGCGCTAATGAGGACCTGGGGCAAATCGACCATGAGGCGCAGCGCATGCACCACGAGCGGCGCCCCAGCCCAGGGCATAAGGCCCTTATCGATACCCCCCATGCGCCGCGCCGCCCCCCCGGCCAACACCACGCCCGTTACCGGCAAAGACACCGTACCCACGACCATCCTCCGATCCGCGCGATGCGCGCCCCTCTGTTCCGTTGCCCCTACACGAAGCGGCCGCGACTGGGCTCGCGGGCCCACTCAAAGACCGACCCGCTCTAGCCTAGCAGGAAGCGTTTTCGCAGTCTTTCAAAGATACTTCCGACCGACACTACGAGCGCCAGGATCAATGACCGACACCCGAGGCTCAGGCAAGCCCCGCCCTGGAAAGGAATGAGGTGAGACCCCAGGGTAGCGCCTCCTTCGGATACCGGCCCGCGGGACCCGGTGTTCCCCTCGGCGCTCCCCCAAGAAACGGCTATACTCCCTTTCTAGAAACCACAGACTGACTCTCATGACGACATCCGCCTCAGACCAGAGCCTCGTTCTCGAAATCACGCCGCCCGTAGCGAAAGAGATCGTCCGTCTCAAGATCGCCACCTTGGTCGACGTCCGTCAGCCCGCGGAACTCGAACTCGAGGGCACGGTTGAGGAGGCCGAGTGCATCCCGCTCTTTGACTTGAAGAAACTTCTTGGCCATCACCTGACGGAAGAAGAGCAGGAGATTTTGGACTGCGACACGCCGACCGCCAAGGATGCCCGGTTCTTTCTGTCAATGATCAACAAACACCATTACCAGCAAGGAAACGTTTTGCTGTGCCTGTGCAACTCCGGCAAACGCAGCCTCCATGCCGTTCAACTCCTGCGGTCCATGGGCTACGAACGGGCCTTTTCCATCAAGGGCGGGGTGCGAGCGTGGCGGGATCTTCCCTGATCGCTTATCGAACCTTGCACAGGGAATCGGCGGTGTGATAGCCATAAGACTTGGTGCAAGCCGCGTTGTCTGACCTTGAGAGACCGCTTCGTTCCGCACTAGGATTTTGCCGACCGAAAGCAAAACCGGTTCCTCAGCAGAATCTGTGGGTGAGCTCCGGCTCTGGTAACGCGCCAAGCTTATGATAAAGCATGATCTTTATGGCTTTTGGGGTGCGAAATCCATAGGATGTCCTGATACTCGCTTTGAGTTTGTTGTTTAAGCCTTCGACGGCCCCGAGAGAGACCTCATCGCGGGCCGCGAACCAGTTCAAGATGAGCGGCTTGTGCACACGGATCATGCGCGCGATCTTCTTCATCGGTTCCAGGCGTGAGCGCATCACCTTTTTACACCATTGGTCCATGAACTTCTCGGCCCACGCCGGCGAGACGTACTCCCAAAATATCTGGAACTCCTCCTTGAGCAGATAGACTCGTATGGATTT
>JAJYPQ010000470.1 GCA_021795255.1 Pseudomonadota bacterium | reverse complement strand
TTGCTGATGGCTACAGCCCGATCACCGTCAAGCGCCGCCTGGCGCTGCTGTCCCACCTCTATAAGGTCGCCGAACGGGAGTGGGGGGTGGGCGGGCTCGTCAATCCCGTCCCGCATGTCTCTATACCGCCCGTGCGTAACGCCCGCGACCGCCGCTTGGTCGTCGACGAACTCCCGCGCCTCCTCACCGCCGCGCAGGCCTACGGAGGAGAGATAGGCCAGATCATCACCTGGGCCATCGAAACCGCCATGCGTCGCGGGGAGATCGCGGCCATGCGTTGGGACCACTTGGACCGCAGCGCCCGTGTGCTCCTGATCCCGGAGACGAAGACCGGAACACCCCGGCGAGTGCCGCTATCCACGGCCGCGCTGGGAGTCCTGGACGGGCTTCCCCGGCGTATCGATGGCCGGGTGTGGGGCATGCGCCCGGACTCGATCTCGCAGGCTTTTGAGCGGGTCTGTAAGGCCGCCGACATCGAGGGCCTGACCTTCCACGACCTGCGCCATGAGGCGACCTCCAGGCTCTTTGAGAAGGGGTTGAACCCTATGGAGGTCGCGGCGATTACCGGCCACAAGACCCTGCAGATGCTGAAACGGTATACGCATCTGCGGGCCGAGGATCTGGTGGGGAGGTTGGGGTAGATCACCTGTTCTTGCTAGCATCCTGTAATCCGGCACCCCATCATGCCAATAATCGTCGCAACGCACCGGGCTCGGGGCGGTAATCGGGGAGATATTAAGGGATATCAGCGGTGAGAATCAGCGACTGCCAAAAAACACCACTGGTAGAGGTCAAGGGCTGCGACGAAAGGAGGAGCACCGCATATGGTGCGAACAAAAAAAGTAGTCTATGATCAGGTGCTGGAGCGACTAAAGAATGGTCGGAACAATATTCGGCGCAGCGAGCTCATGAATTTGCTCCAAAGTCTTGGATTTGAAGTGAAGCACGGCGCTACGGGGAACCATCACACCGTGTCTCACCCCGGGTTAGGGAAATTTGGCTTTCAGGGCTCCAATTTTGACGGAGGGCACAACTCGGACAGCATTGTGAAGGCCTGCTATATACGAAACATGAAAAACCTTTTACAAAATTATAAAGAGTTTTGGGTTCCGGAGGGAAGCGACGATGACAACTAAGGTAAAGCCATCAGAATACTCGATTCTATTGAAGGCAGAGAAAATCGATGGCGACGAGGTTATCGTAGGAAGAGCGCAAGAATGGCCGGATGTAGAAGTTTTTGAGAAAGATGCCAGTACAGCTTACCAGTCCATTCTCTCAATTATTGCAGATCTCCGAGCGACCGCAGAAAAACACGGAGCTATGTCGCCCCTACCCCAAACTATCGAGCGCGAATATAGCGGGCGCTTTACTGTGCGGGTCCCGAAATGGTTGCATCGGGATTTAGCTGAATCCGCCCAAAGAGAAGACGTCAGTTTTAATCAATACATAAGCTCGATTCTTGCGAAGGCTTCGGGGATTGCGTCTGCACGTTCAGCACCTTACATTAAAATTAGTATTCCAGATCCCACCCATGGTGACCCAGGGCTAAGCACATACTGTTTGCCGAGCTCTCCACAAAACCAATTAACGTTAACGACCGCCCACGAAGTAACGTCCGCCTATGAAAACTAAAGAAATCAACCAGCCAGGAGGTAAGCCGTTCCTTCTTGTGCAGGATAAGGAGCCTCTAGACGTCTTTGTTGACGGCGCTATCAATATGAGCGTCGGGCCGTCAGTCTCTAAGCTCATTTTTTTTCGCGTGACGGAGACCGACCAGGAAAAAAAAATGGATATACGTGAGCCGGCACTCCGTCTCACTCTTCCCACGCCTGCTCTGTTCGAGCTTGCATCTTTTGTATTACAGCAGGGGCAGGAGAATCGCGATAAGATCCTTGACAATGCAGCTAAGCAGTATGAGGCCTTCAGGACTGCCCTTCAGCAATTGAAGATCGAACAAGGTGAGAAAGGAGAGCGTGTACCATAAGGCCAGATACTTCGGCTTCTATAGTAATGAGAGGCATCAGACGCCGGTCTGCCAGACGCCGTAGCAAGCTTACACTACCGCGCCCCTCTGACAAGCCGCTTGATCAACCCGGTAGGAGATCACTCTAAGATCCAGGAGAACTGTCTACAGGTTGGGGTCCGCCTCAAAATTCCGCGCCCATCATCCAAAAGACGCGGATCCCGGTGATCACCTACATCCCCGGGCTATAGCTCAGAAGCTTCTCGGCTGCCTACATCACGGCAGTGGTGGCAGACCCAACTCCTTCAGAAAAGCGTTGTGCTTATCCCTTGCTGCCACGATTTGGTCTTCCAAGGACATCAACCTCCCATGGACCTCCCCCAGATCGATTGCCGCATCCGCCTGGGCTGTGCTGACATAGCGCGAGATATTCAGGTTGTAGCCATTCGCCTCGATCTCGGCCATTGGAACCCGGCGCGCGTAGCGGGCCTCCTCCCGGCGATGCTGATAGGTCTCGATGATCTTGGCGATATGCGCTGGCAACAGGCGATTCTGCCGCTTACCCTTCTCAAAGTGCTCTGCGGCATTGATAAACAACACGTCGTCTGGCTTCTTGCACTTTTTTAGGACCAGGATACAGACTGGGATACCGGTCGAATAAAACAGGTTCGCGGGTAGGCCAATCACGGTGTCAATGTGGCCGTCTGTGAGGAGCTTGGTGCGTATCCGCTCCTCCGCGCCCCCACGAAACAGCACCCCATGCGGCAGAATGATGGCCATCACCCCCTCGGGCTTTAGGTAATGGAAGCCATGCAACACGAAGGCGAAATCGGCGGCCGACTTAGGGGCGAGGCCATAGTTCTTAAAGCGCATGTCGTCGCCCAGGGCCTCCGTGGGCTCCCAGCGGTAACTAAAGGGCGGATTGGCCACCACTGCATCAAACCGCGGCATGCGGGCCGGGTTGGCCTCGCGCAACCAGTCCCATTCGTTGGTGAGGGTGTCGCCATGGTAGATCTCGAACTCCGTATCCTTCACCCCGTGCAACAGCATGTTCATGCGGGCGAGGTTGTAGGTGGTGATGTTCTTTTCTTGCCCGACTATCTTGCCGATGCCGCGCGCCCCCATACGGTGGCGCACATTGAGCAGGAGGGAGCCCGAACCGCAGGCAAAGTCGAAGACCGTGTCTAGGCGCTTTCTGGGGCCGGCGGCGGGGTTCTGGCCATCGAGCGTCACGATCCCCGAGAGAATGCTGGAGATGGCCTGAGGGGTGTAGAACTCGCCAGCCTTCTTGCCGGATCCGGCCGCGAACTCGCCGATCAGGTACTCGTAGGCATCCCCCAGGGTGTCCGCATCCGTAGAGAACTGGGCTAAGCCATCGGCAATCTTTTGGATAATGGCGCAGAGCTTGGTGTTGCGCGTCGCGTAATCCTTGCCGAGCTTTTCGGAATTGAGGTTGATTTCGGAAAAGAGACCGCGGAAGGTGCTATGGAAAGACTCGTTTTCGATGTAACCGAAGCCCTTTTGTAGCGTGCGCAATAGTTCGCGATGTTGCGTGCGCGCCATCTCCGCAATGTTGCCCCAGAGGTAGTCCGGCTCGATGATGTAGTGGACCTTGCGGCGCATCTGTTTCTCGAACTCGACGGTATCCTTCGGGTTCTCGGCATACCAGATCGACAACGGCGGCCTTCGGTCCCCCGATGCCCGCTCAGGGTAATCCGGCCCAAGCTCCTTTTTGGCTGCCCTCTCGTAGTTGTCCGACAGGTAGCGCAAAAAGAGAAAAGAGAGCATGTAGTCGCGGAAGTCGTCGGCG
>JAJYPQ010000469.1 GCA_021795255.1 Pseudomonadota bacterium | reverse complement strand
CTGTAAGCTCAAAGCCTTGCTCGCCCTCATCCAAAAATTCGAAGGCATAAGCGGCATCGCACCAGCGCACGACATAGCCGCTATCCTTCCCGGCGGCCGCGGCGATATCGGCCGCCGACCCCCGCTTTAGCTTGGCCAGGGCCTCAAGGAGGCCGCCCGCGACGCCTATATAGGCTATCGCCAAGCGCACCGCGGCTTGGACATCCTTCGTGGCACGTTCGCGTAAAACGTCTGGCACGGCTGTGTGAACCATTTAGCCTCCTTCCCGGGTAGGACCACAAGACCTGCGCGCTCGCATTGTGCCGGCCGCAACGCAAGTCGCGAACTCAAAAACGAAAGGGCAGACGGAATTACCCCCTGCCCTTCCCTTGCGAGACCGTCTCTCGAAACTGACCGTATCGTCCGCTCTCAGGCTCCTTCAACGGCCTTCATGCTAAGGCGGATGCGGCCTTGTTTATCCACTTCCAATACCTTGACACGCACGATCTCCCCTTCGCTCAGCTTATCGCTGACGTTTTCGACCCGTTCGTTGGAAATCTGGGAGATATGCACGAGCCCGTCTTTGCCCGGCAAGATGGTGACGAAAGCGCCGAAGTCCATGAGTTTTGCGACCTTGCCTTCGTAAACCATGCCCACCTGAACCTCGGCGGTAATTTGCTCGATGCGGTGACGGGCCTCCTGGCCGGCCGCGTTATCCACCGACGCGATCTTCACCGTGCCATCGTCGTCTATGTCTATGGTGGCGCCGGTCTCCTCGCACAAGGCGCGAATGGTCGCCCCACCCTTGCCTATGACGTCCCGAATCTTTTCCGGGTTGATTCGGAAGGTGATGATGCGCGGCGCGTACTCCGACATCTCCTGACGAGCGGCGGGAATGGCGCTATTCATGATCTTCAGGATATGGAGCCTGCCGTCGCGCGCCTGGCGCAAGGCCGTATCCATGATCTCGCGATTGATCCCTTCGATCTTGATATCCATCTGCAAGGCCGTGACCCCGTCGGCGGTCCCAGCCACCTTGAAGTCCATGTCTCCGAGATGGTCTTCGTCGCCTAAAATGTCGGTGAGGACGGCAAACTTGTCCCCTTCCTTGATCAAGCCCATGGCAATACCGGCCACGGGGGCCTTCGTCTTCACGCCGGCGTCCATCAAAGAGAGGCTGGCGCCGCATACGGTCGCCATGGAGCTCGAGCCGTTGGACTCTGTGATCTCCGACACCACCCGCAGAACGTAGGGGAAATCGCTCAGATCGGGGAGCACGGCGGCCACCGCCCGCTTCGCAAGACGGCCATGGCCGATCTCACGGCGTTTGGGGCTACCGACCCGACCGGTCTCGCCGACCGACGATGGCGGGAAGTTGTAATGCAGCATAAACGGCTCTTTGCGCTCGCCTTCCAGGGCGTCGATCATCTGCGCATCGCGTCCAGTACCGAGCGTGGTCACCACCAAGGCCTGGGTCTCGCCGCGGGTGAACAACACCGATCCATGGGCGCGCGGAAGGATTCCGGTGCGGATCGTGATCGGACGCACGGTCTTGGTATCGCGTCCGTCGATGCGCGACTCGCCGCTCAGGATCCGGCCCCGTACGATGCGCTTTTCGAGATCGCCGAACGCGGCCAGCACTTTGTCCGCATTGGGCTTTGGCGCCTCGCCTGACAATTCATTCACGACCCGGTCCCGGAGCTCCGCCACCCGATCCTGACGCGCAAGCTTCTCGCGAATCTGGTAGGCCGCGGTGAGGTCGGCGCCGATAAAAGCGGCGACACTCGTCATCAAGCCTTCATCCTTGGCCGCCGGCTTCCAATCCCACGGCTGCACCTTGGCCTCGACAACCAATTCCTCGATCGCTTGAATGACGGTACGCATCTGTTCGTGGCCAAAGAGGACCGCGCCCAACATGACGTCTTCGGACAAACCCTTGGCTTCCGATTCCACCATCAATACGGCGTTCTTGGTGCCGGCCACGACCAGATCCAACAAAGAGGTGGATAGCTCGGCCATTCCAGGGTTCAAAAGATACTGGCCGTCCTTATAGCCTACGCGGGCCGCGCCTAGCGGTCCCTTAAACGGCATACCAGAAAGCGAGAGCGAAGCCGACGCCCCGATCAGGGAGATAATGTCCGGATCGATGTCGGGATCGAGCGACATCACAGTCGCTATGATCTGGACTTCGTTGGTAAAGGACTTCGGGAACAGGGGGCGAATCGGGCGGTCGATGAGGCGCGAGGTGAGGATTTCCTTTTCGGAAGGCCGGCCTTCGCGCTTGAAGAAGCCTCCGGGTATCCGGCCCGCGGCGTACGTGCGTTCCTGGTAATCCACGGTCAGCGGAAAGAAATCCCGATCCGGGGCCGATTGGCGCATACCGACCACGGTGACATGGACGACCGTATCGCCCATGCTGGCCATGACAGCACCGCTCGCCTGACGGGCGATCTCCCCGGTTTCAATCTTTACCGTATGTTGGCCATACGGGAACGTCTTTGTGATTTTACCCAACTCGCTTGTCCTCTGTGTTTCCGTATTAATTCCGGCTGTGCGGTCCCGGTGCGCCTACTTGCGTAGGCCAAGACGCGCGACAAGCTCCCGATAGCGGGCGGCGTCCACGCGCTTTAGGTAATCAAGCAGCTTGCGCCGTTTGCCGACCATCCGCAAAAGCCCTTGACGCGAATGATTGTCTTTTTTATGCACCGCAAAATGCTGCGACAGATCCTCGATATGCGCCGAGATCAACGCCACCTGCACCTCCGGGGACCCCGTATCGGACTCGCCGCGCTGGTACTCCTTGATCACCTGCATCTTCTTATCCACTGTAAACGCCATACCGCCCTCACTTACCGGAAACTGTTGGGAATTGGGTAAACCGCCATTCTAACCGGCCGCGCCCACCGGCTCAACATGGGACCCTAGGTCCCATAAGCGCTTCGGCCGAACCTCCCCCCCCAGATCGGACCAGCCGATGCCGAGAAAGGCGCCTTCGTCGTCGTACAATCGGGCCCAGCCTTCATAACTGCGCCCACCGATATGCACCGCTTGGCCGCGCCGCGCGGCGCGCGCCAAAAACGCGGGAAGGACGACCGCCGGGAGCGCCGTCAGGGCCGCGTCGCTGCCCACCAAGGGGGTGTCCGGGGTGATCTCCGCCAAGCTCACCGCCTGCTCGACCCTAAAACGGCCGACGGCCATACGCCGCAAGGTCTTCACATGGGCCCCGCACTTAAGAGCGACCCCGAGATCGTGGGCTAGGCTGCGTACGTAAACCCCCTTTCCACACTCGACCTGAAGGGTAATGTCGTCCCCTACTCGATCCAGGAGCTCGATCGCATGCACCCGCACCGATCGGCTTGGGGGCACGGCCATGTCGCCGCGCCGCGCACGTTCGTAAAACGGCACGCCGGCCTGCTTGATCGCCGAAAAACGCGGCGGAATCTGTTCGATATCGCCGGTAAACCGGACCAAGGCCTCACGAATCCCGATATCGGTGACCGAAACGGCCTGTCGCGCCACGACCTCGCCTTCGGCATCAAAGGTCGAGGTCGTGACGCCAAGCGTCACCGTGACCCGGTAACACTTATCGCTCTCAAAGAGAAACGAGGCGGCCTTGGTCGCCTCGCCGAAACACAAGACCAGAACCCCCGTTGCCAAGGGATCCAGGGTACCCGTATGGCCACCCTTGCACGCCCGCAGGCGGTGCTTCGCCTGCGCCAGGGCTTGGGTCGAACTTAAGCCCACCGGCTTATCGAGAACAAGCAGGCCGTCGCGACGCAGACACGGTTCCTTCATGA
>JAJYPQ010000468.1 GCA_021795255.1 Pseudomonadota bacterium | reverse complement strand
CTGCGGACTCGTTTTTGACGCCCCGCGACCTGTGGAGTGTCGCCTACTACGTGCAGACCTTGCATCGTCATGCGACCGTGCCGCCGACCGCTCATGCGCCGATCGCCAAGACCGCCGCCCTGGTCAAGCTGGGCGGGGCTCAGTTCGCGACCAACTGCGCGACCTGTCACGGCCCCAAGGGCGAAGGCAATGGTGTCCTGGCCACGGCCTTAACGCCGGCGCCGGTGGATCTTGCGATGATGAACCCGTCCGCGCGCTGGGTGTACCACACCCTAAACCACGGACGAACGGGTACCGCAATGCCCTCGTTTAGCACCTTGCCGCGCAAGGTCCGCTGGGCGATTTCCTACTTCGTGGAGACTTTGGCGAAGAAACCGAAAAATATTCAGTCGGCGGCCGCAGCGCCCAGGAAAACGGTCAGGATAGCGCGATTGACCGCGGCCCAAGGCTCTGCCCCATAACTAGCGAGGTAACTGTATGTTTGACTCGATATCGATCTTTGCCTGGGTTTTCACGATCGGGTTCGCCGTGTACGCGACCCTAGGCATGGCCTGGTTTGGGCTTTGGATTCTGTACGCAAAGCGTATGCGTAATCTGGGTTATGTCGTCGTCGACCGGCATATGGTCGTGGCCCAGATCAAAAAGGATCTGCGGCTCACGCCGTCTGGAGCGGGCGATCGTGATGGCCGCGTGTCGGTTGGCCGGTAAGGGGACCTTATGAACATACTTGGCCCGCATAATCCTGCCGTCGAACTGGGTTGGATCCTCACGATCGGGGTGGTCATATACGCCGCCCTGGGGTTTCTCGGATATATCGCCGTTAACTGGGCCCTAAAGACGCGCAAGCGTCGCACGGGCCAAAAGTAAAGGAGAGTCATCATGGGATCAAATAGCCATAAGGAACCCGAGCCGTATATTCCGGAGCCGGAGAATGGCGGTCTCTCGCTGCCCCTCAAAATCGGTTGGCTGTTGGCGTTTTGCTTTTTGATCGGAAGCTCGCTGTACGGTTTTATTCATTAAGGCTAAGGAGTGAAACGTGGATCAGAGCCAGCGTAACGGTTTTTTATGGTATCTCGGTCTGATGGCGGTCCTCGTCGCCGTGTACTTTTTCCTTGAGTCCACGTCCTGGGGGCGATTCGTCTGGATCGTTTTGAGCCGGCAGCCAGGCACCTGGCACTTGTAGAGAGATGACTCCCCCAGGACGAAGCTTCTGGGGGAGAGGAGGATGGGCCTGTGATGAATGAATTTTATCGGTGGCAGGCGTTTATTACCGGCTTTTTCGTAGCCCTGTTCTTTTTCCTGGTGGTCGTTGTCAAGGTCTTTATGATGTCGAGTTGGCGGACCTGGCAGAAGAGCCCGGCCGTGAGCAAAAGCATCGAACTCCCCAAATATCAGCTACTGGAAACGGAAGCCGAAGACAACTCGGTCTAAAGGGCTATGCCGGCTTTGAGCGGACTGTGGGTATCAGCCCTCGTGGTGGGGCTGATCGGTTCGGGAACCCACTGCATCGGGATGTGCGGCGGCATCATGGGGGCGCTTGCGGTCAATATCCGCAAGGATCAGGCCCGGGTCTGGCCGTTTCTTGTCGCCTACAATATTGGACGGATCTTAAGTTATGCCTTTGCTGGCGCAGTACTCGGTGCCTTCGGTCACCGCTTGATGACTGCGGTGCCTGGGCCGACCATAGCAGCCGTGGGTGATCGCATCGCGGCGCTTTTTATGGTGGCCCTGGGTTTATTCTTAGGCGGGTGGTGGCGAGCCCTCGGGCGGCTGGAGACCTGGGGCGGGCATGCATTCGCCTATCTGCGACCGGTGGGTCAGCGTTTTCTTCCGGTTACAAACGTAAGGCAGGCCTTGGGTCTTGGCATGGTGTGGGGATTTTTGCCATGCGGCTTGGTCTATTCGGTCCTGGCCTGGGCGCTCGTGAGTGGTTCAGCGGCCCGCGGGGCAGGACTCATGGCGATTTTCGGGCTCGCCACTTGGCCCGGCCTGCTGGCCTTGGGAGCTGCGCGCAAGCTCGGCGCTTGGGTTCGACGGCCGGTCGTCCGTAAGGCCCTGGCCGCGCTTGTCGTGGGCTACGGCCTAGTCAGTCTCATAAGCCCTTTGGCCTAGGGACATATGGCCGCCGAGTTGCAGGAGCAGACGGAAGAATGCTTCCACTGCGGGCTTCCCTGCCCGCCGCAGGGTAAGTGGCGCCTCGAGGCCTTGGGCGCTCAGCGAAGCTTTTGTTGCCCGGGTTGCTATGAGGTGGCGCGGGCAATCTTGAGCGGCGGGCTCTCGGAATACTACACCTTACGCACGGAGCGTGGCTCGGGGGCCCAGGGCGCGGTCCCGGAATTCCTCAAAAAGGCGGACCTCTATGACCATCCGGCGGTTCAGGAAGGGATAGTCAGCGCCGGGGCGGACGGCGATAAGGAGGTCTCGCTGCTCTTGGAAGGGATACGGTGTGCGGCCTGCGTGTGGCTAAACGAACGGCATATTGCGGATCTGCCCGGGGTCAAGAGCGTCAAGATCAACTATACGACCCAGCGTGCCTATGTGCGCTGGGACGATAATCGTACTCATCTCAGCGATATTTTGAAGGCGGTGGGAGAGATCGGTTACGTCGCGCATCCCTACCAGCCGGGGGCGGTGCAGGGGGTCTTCGATCGTCAGCGCCGCGATCTTCTCCATCGCTTCGTCATTGCCGCGTCGTTTGGTATGCAGGTCATGATGTTGGCGCTGGCCTTGTATCTTGGGCCGTCGTGGGGCATGTCTCACGGGCTCTATCTGATCTTCGAATGGCTGTCGGCAGCCCTTGCGACCCCGATCGTCACGTATGCCGCGCTGCCATTTTTCCGCGGTGCTTGGCGTGACCTCAAACAGGGGCGGACCGGGATGGATCTCCCGGTGGCGCTCGGCATTGTGATCGCCTATACGGTGAGTCTGTTTGATCTTGTGAGGGGTCGGGGCAGCGTCTATTTCGATTCAGTGTCGATGTTTGCTGCCTTCTTGCTGCTTTCGCGGTTATTTGAGGACATGGCGCGAGCGCGTACCGCACGCTCGGCGCAACTCCTGACCCACGCCTTACCTCAAGATGCTGTGCGTCTCGATGCCAAAAACCGCGAGGAGCGCGTCCCCGTGTCTCTGCTTACCGTGGGCGACCGCCTATTGATCCGGAGCGGCGAGCGCATACCGGCGGATGGTCTGGTCTCCGACGGGGCCTCGTCGGTCGATGAATCGATCTTGACGGGCGAGGCGCGCCCGGTGCCCAAGAGCGTTGGGGAGTCTGTCATCGCAGGCAGCGTCAATATGGAGAGTGCGCTCGTGGTCCTCGTTCAGCGCGTGGGCCGCGAGACCGTTCTTTCCACCATCGAGGGGCTTCTTGAGCGCGCGCAGCGGGACAAGCCGCGCCTGACGGCACTTGCGGAACGGACCTCGGCGTGGTTTGTGGGGATCTTACTGTTGTTGGCGATCGCGACCGCGTCGACCTGGGCCTTCTTGAATCCTGCCCATGTCATTCCCGCGACCCTCGCGGTCCTTGTTATCGCCTGCCCTTGCGCCCTGTCGCTTGCGATACCCACGGCCTTGACCGCCGCGACGGGGGCGCTCATGCGCCGCGGGCTTGTCGTGACCAGAAGCTCGGCGCTCGAGCTTCTGGCGCGCGCCCAAGTGGTCGTCTTCGATAAAACCGGAACCTTGACCGAGGGTCGCTTGAGTCTTGCGCGCGTCATACCTCGGGCAGAGCTTGCAAAGCCCGAGCTCCTGACCTTGGCCTGCGCCTTGGAGTGCCGTTCAGAGCATCCCAT